>JBBTDR010000513.1:0-7008 GCA_038042665.1 Nitrospinota bacterium | reverse complement strand
TCTTCTGAAAGACGGGGATGACGTCCCCGGTGTGGTCGTGGTGGCCGTGGGTGACGCAGATGAGGTCCGCCGCCTGGGGCTCCTGGAAGTTCTTGGGGCAGCGGGGGTTGCCGCTCAGCCAGGGGTCGATGTAGAGGGTCTTGCCCCCGCCGGTCTTCGCCAGAAAGCTGGAGTGGCCCAGGTAGGTGAGGGTGGCTCCCATGTCTTCCTCCTCGGATCCGTGATCAGGGGCCGCGTCCGCGTCCCGCCGGGAGGCGGGGGTGGAACCTGAAGCGGCGCATGGAGACGTGCGGGAATCACCCGGGCGCCGGGCCGCGTTCCCCGCGGGAGGGTTGGTTTGCGCGCTCCAGGCCGGGAGCCGCATTATAGCCGCCCGGGGCGGGGATCGGAAGCGGGCGGCTGGGGAGCGGCATGGCGGACGAGGGCTTCTCCGGGGGCGTGAGTCCGAATCTCCGCCTGCGGCCCATGCGGGGGGAGGACGTCCCCGCCGTCGTCTCGATCGAGCGGCTCTCCTTCGCCCTCCCCTGGTCCGAGGCGGCCTTCCGGCGGGAGCTGGAGGAGATCGCCCACTCCCATCTGCTGATCGTGGAGGGTCCTCCTCCGGAGGGGGGCGGCGGGGGCCCGGTCCTCGGCTACGCCTGCTGGTGGGAAGTGACGGAGGAGTGCCACATCACCGACTTCGCCGTCGCCCCCTCGGCCCGGCGGCGGGGGATCGGGGATTTCCTCCTGAAAGGGCTTCTTGAGGACGCCCGGGAGCGGGGGATGCTCCGGGCCACCCTGGAGGTGCGGGCCGGGAACGAGGCCGCCATCGCCCTCTACGGGAAATGGGGCTTCACGCCCATCGCCATGCGGCGCCGCTACTATCCGGACAACGGCGAGGACGCCCTCGTCATGTGGAAGGAGAACCTCTAGGGCGCCCGCCCCCCGCGCTTGCGGGTGTGCCCCCCGCGCTTGCGGGTGTGCCCCCCGCGCTTGCGGGTGTGATATAGTGGGCCGGTCGGACGTGGTGTTTCCCCCGCCCGGGCCCCCGCGCAGTGTCCTCCATCGTCGCGCTCCCGATCCCGGACCTCGCCCTGCTCGCGTTCTTCACCCTCTTGTCCCTGCGCGGCCTCTTCCGGGGCACCCTGCGCGAGCTCTCGAACCTTCTGGCCTGGGGCCTGGCGCTGTTCGCCTCCCTGCGCTACAGCGGCCTGGCCGCCGCCCAGCTCGGCCCCTGGCTGGGGAAGGACTCCCCCTGGATCGAGCCCGCCACCCAGGCCGCGGCCTTCGCCGTGGTGTGGGCCGGGGTGAACTTCGCGGGGCGGTTCCTGTGCTTCGTCGTCCGCTCGGGCGCCCCGGGCCCCGCGGACCGGGTGGGAGGAGGGGTGCTCGCGGCGGCGAAGGCCATGCTCCTGGCGGCGGGAGCCTTCGCCCTCGCCGAGGCCTACGCCCCCGCCCTCCTGCCCAAGGCCGAGGAGAAGTCCCTCGTGCTGCCCTACGTCCAGCAGGCGGCGGGCTACCTGCGGAGCACGGCCGCCGGCGCGGAGCCGCCCAAGGGCCCGCCCCCCCCGCGGCCGCACGAGCCTCAGCCGCTCAAGCGTTAGCCAACTCTCCGAGGATGCGGCGGGTAAGCGAAGGGGCGTGGAGACGCGCCTGCGGAGCGAGTGCGATCAGGAGGAGGCCCGCTCGGGGATGGCCCCCCGGGCCTGCCCTTGGGCGGCCTGGAGCTGCGGGGCCCCTTGCGAGTTGATATTGGCCGCGGGCTGGGGCTGGGGCCGGGCGCTCTCGGCCAGGTCCAGCAGCAGGTTGGCCATGGCGAAGGCGAAGCGCACGATGAGATAGACCAGGGCCGCCTGAGCCGCGAGGGGGACGGCCGCCTCGAGCATTTCCTTGAACTTCAGCCAGAACAGCACGAATACGTCCATTTTCTCGGCCCCCACCGTAGGGAATGAGGCTCCCCCCGCAAGGGAACGTTACCTTGTCCCGCCCCGGGGCTCAAGCCCCTGCTTGCCGGCCCGCCAGCAGCGGGGGTGGTGGCGGATGGGGACCTTCCCCACGCTCTCCAGGTAGCTCTTGGCGATCTCGGCCCCCATGAAGCGGAACTCCTGGCGGAAGACGGCCTGGAGGGCCTTGAGGCCCGGGGGCAGGGACCCGAGCCAGCGGGCGAAGGAGCCGTTCGCCTTCGAGAGCGCGATGAGGCGCCGGGCGTTCCCGATGGTGGCCTCGATCTTCCCCCGGTGGCGGACGATGCCCGCGTCCCCGAGGAGGCGGCGGATGTCCGGCTCCTTGAAGGCGGCCACCTTCTTCGGCGAGAAGCGCGCGAAGGCCCGCCGGAAGGCCGCGCGCTTGTTGAGGATGGTCCGCCACGAAAGCCCCGCCTGGAAGACCTCCAGCGAGAGGCGCTCGAGGTGGGCGGCGTCCGTGGCCACGGGCGCGCCCCACTCCTCGTCGTGGTAGCGGGCGAGGAGCGGGTCCCCCTCCGCCCAGGGGCAGCGGGGGAGAGTCATGCGTGACAAACCATGACAAAAAATCATTAATGTAGGTCACTGTAGGGGTTGGCGGTCTACTTGCAAGTCATCTCGCGAATAATTGAACAGCCTCAAAAGATCGAAACATCGTTCCATGATTGCGTTCGCACTTAGATTTGTTTCGACGTAAATTCTAGTATCCAATATCCTCTGGGGGAATTTCATATTATCTGGGTCTTTGGAGAAGTAATCGCGTTTTCTTCCTTTCAAGTTAAACACAACGTCAAAGTTTTCCTTGTGATTCCGATAAAGAGCTTCGCTAATTCCCATTAATATTTCTTTGTAAGACGACACTTGCTTTTTGTGCCCCATAAAAGTAAAGGAGAGAGGCCTTGTGTGCGTGTAGCGAATATCATTTATCGATGGAGGAAGTTCCTTGGTGTGCTCGCTACGGCGCCGCGATGGAGATTGGATGGGTTTGGGCAATTCAGATTGAGATGTGAGGGATTTCGATAGAAAATTCGCTAGCGTCTCTTCGTTGGGGCGATGTCCGCATATGCTTTCGATTTTATCTGCAAATACTTTCATTAACATTTCGTCAGGTTCTTCGCATAGTTGTTGCCATGCGCGTCGAATGGTTTGATCGATAATCCGATCTTTTGCGTTGCTCGTATGAATTTCTCTTGCTTTCTTTATAGAGGTTCCGTCGGCAATATTGGCTTTGCTTAGAAGCTCAGTGAAGTGTTGGGCGGAGCCATTAATGTCTTGCTGTTCAATGTCAATAACGAAAAACTTTCTTTGTTCCCATGATCCCTCGATTAGCGGAAGATAGAGCCACCACGACAATCCATTGGTGAGAATGGCTATTTCGATTCCGATTTGAAATGCGTATTCCAGAAGCTGCTTTTGGTGTTTTTCAAGATCCTCAGCGGTTCGCTTGACTTCGATGAAAACAGAATTCTTCGTTCCAATTTTCAGGCAATAATCCACCCTTCCATTGCCAACCTGAAATTCAGGTACGACCTCTCTGATGTTGTACGTGTCCCATCCCATGGCAGAAAGTATAGGAAGAACTGCACCTTGTCGCGTTGCCTCTTCGCTGACCAAAAATAGAGCGCGATCTTCGCGCAATCGAGACAGGAGTTCCGAAAGCATTTGCGTCATGTTCAGTCCTTTTCGCAAAAATATGTTCCTACTATATACAAACTGCCCCCATCTGTAAATTGCTAGTTATAATTCTCTGCCTCACACCGGCCATTCTTCCATCCTCCAGCTCATGTCCCAAAAGAGATACTCGTAGCGGGTGCCGGCCATGAAGTGGGCGCGCATGCGCTCGCGCTCGGCGGGGCCGGCCCCGGCGGCGGCCCGGTCGAGGATCTCCCGCAGCCAGGCCGCCAGCTTCCCGAACTCCTCCGAGGCGTACATCCCGATCCACTCCGCGTAGAGGGGGGCCTCCTTGGGCGCGCCGCGCCGGGCGAGCTCCCGGCCGATGAGGGCGTAGTCCCACTGGCAGGGGAGCATGGCGGCGGCGATCTCGCCGAAGGTGCCGGACCAGGCGGCTTCGAGGAGGTAGTGGGTGTAGGCCCGGCAGGCGGGGGCGGGGCGGGTGGCCTCCAGCTCCCCGGCCGTGATGCCGAACTTGGCGGCGAAGCCCCGGTGGAGGTCCATCTCGGTGTGGAGGGTGGCGTCGAGGAGCTCGGCGAAGCGGCCCATCTCGGCGAGCCGGGGGGCCTTGGCGGCGGCGAGGGCGATGACCCGGCTGTACTCGATGAGGAAGAAGTAGTCCTGGCGCATGTAGAAGCGGAAGCGCTCGGGCGGCAGGGTGCCCTCCCCGATGCCCCGGACGAAGGGATGGGCGTGGATGCTCCTCCAGAGCGGCTCCGCCTCGCGGCGCAGCGACTCGCTGAAGGAGCCGGAGGGCGTCATGGGGCTTAGAGGTTGTCCAAGATTTTCTTTGAGCGGCCCTTCTCCAGGGTCTCCTGGAAGGAGTCGCCCATGTCGAGGCCCAGCTGCTGGGCGCGCTTCTGGGCCCAGAGGCCGATGTTGCGGTCGTCCTTGTAGAAGGAGTTGTCCGCGGGCTTGGCGGGGTCGTACTCCGAGAGGCGCTGGCTCTCGGTCTTGTGGGTGGCGAAGCGCGACATCACCTTGCGCAGCTTCTTGGCGCCGCAGCTGCGGCAGGCGAGCTTGGCGCGGTCCGAGGGCTTGAGGACCAGGTGGCCCGAGATGAAGCCGCACGCCTTGCACTCGTATTCGTAGATGGGCATGGCTGGAGCCCCTCCTATCCTTCCTGCGCCGTCTCCATCTCGGCGCCGATGGCGCGCATGCGCTCGCAGAAATCCGGGAAGGTGACCCGCATGGCCTCGGCCGTGTCCACCACCACCCCTTGGGGGGCGGCGAGGCCCGCCACGGCGGCGGCCATGACCACGCGGTGGTCGCCGAAGCCGGGCGCGCGCCCGCCCCGGAGGCCCCCGCCCTGGATGATGAGGCCGTCCGGCAGCTCCTGGGCCGAGCCCCCCAGGCTCTCGATCACCTCGCGCATGGCGGCGATGCGGTCGGTCTCCTTGATGCGGGCCTGGGCGACGTTCACCAGCCGGGTCTCCCCCTCGGCCAAGGCGCCCAGGACGGCCATGACGGGCAGCAGGTCCGGGGTGGCGTTCAGGTCGAACTCGCCCCCGCGCAGGGCCCGCCCCCGCACCCGGATGGCCCCATTCTCGGAGCGTACCTCGGCCCCCATCCCGGCCACCATGCCGAGGATGGCCTTGTCCCCCTGGGGGTCGCTCAGGTCGAGCCCCTCCAGCACGGCCTCCCCGCCGGGGAGGGCGCCCGCGGCCACGAGGAAGGCGGCGGAGCTGAAGTCGGCGGGCACCTCCGCCTCGAAGCCCGGGAGGGCCTGACCGCCCGGCACCCGGAAGCGGCCGTAGCCCTCGCGCTCGTAGCGGAGCCCCAGCTTGTCCAGCCACCAGCAGGTCATGTCCACGTAGGGGCGCTCGTTCAGCCCGAGGGGTTCGATGACCGTCTCGGCCTCCCCGAAGGGGGCGTTGAGGATGAGGCTGGTGGCGTACTGGCTCGTGGTGCCCTCCACCTGGGTGCGCCCGCCCCTCCAGGGGCCGCCGACGATGGCGGGGAGGAGGCCGTCGCCCTTCTCGGTCCGGGCGCGGGCCCCGAGGTTCGCGAGGGCGGCGAGGAGGGGGCCCATGGGCCGCCTGCGGGTCTGGGCGTCCCCGTCGAAGCGGGCCTCGCCCCCGCGGAGGAGGGCGGCGGTCCCCAGGCCGATGAGGCAGGAGGTGCCCGAGTTGCCCACGTCCACGAGGGCCTTGGGCGCCCGGGGGAGCCCCGCGAAGCCTTGGACCCGCCACGCGCCCTCGCCGGGATGAATCTCCGCGCCCAGGGCGCGGTAGACCGCGGCGGCGGAGGCGCTGTCGGAGGACTCGAGGGGGCGGAGGATTCGGCTCTCGCCCGAGGCGAGGGAGGCGAGGGCCACCGCCCGGATGCAGTGGGACTTCGACCCCGGGACGCTGGTGCGCCCCTTCACCGATGAGGGACGGACGCGGAGGATCATGGGAGGAGTCGCTCCCCGCGGGCGCGGCTCATTCCTCGCCGCTCAGGTACCTCCCCAGCCGGTCCCGGGAGTGCTCGTCGTCGTGGCAGAAGGTGCACAGGTTCTCCCAGTTGCTCCCGTCGGGAGGGTTGTTCCGCGGGTTGCCGTCCCGGTGGTGGACGGTGAGGAGGTGGAGGTTCGCCTCGTCGAACTCCCGGGCGCACTTGGCGCAGATCCAGCCGTGGATGTCGAGGGAGCGGCGGCGGTAGTCGGCCGCGGCCTTGCCGATGGCGGCCTGGGCCTTGAGGCGCTGGGCGGCTTCCTTGGCGGTCCCGCCGGAGCCGCCGGAGCCGCCGGGCGCCGGAAGGGGCCGGGCCTTTCGCTTGGGGCCGAAGCGGGTTCGCGCCATCCCGGGAGCCTCCTCGTCTCCCCGGGAATCCTACCAAAACCCTCCGGGGGGCGGAAGGTGGCGGGGCCGGTGGGTCTCATTGCTGGGGGATCCGCGCGGGTGCTAGCATGAAGGGGCCTTGGGGAGAGATGGATGGGGATGCGGCCGGCGAGTCCGCGCGGATGGCTGATGCTGCTTCTGGCGCTGGCGCCCGCGGCCGGGTTGGCCGGGTTGGCCGGGCTGCACGGCATCCGCGCGGTGGAGTCCTACGACCCCTTCTGCACCTATTGCCACCTGAAGGACCACCAGGTCTACCTGGACGACGGGCGGCGCCGGAAGGAGGCCGTTCAGACCCTGGGGGGCTGGCACCTCGCCTCGGGCAAGGCCCCCTGCATCTCCTGCCACGGGGAGGATGGGATCACCGGCATGGCGCGCACCACCTGGCTGGCCGCCCGGGACACCTGGAAGTTCGTCGTCGGCGACTACGCGCAGCCCTCCCGGGTGTTCCACCCCATCCTGGACGGGGACTGCCTGAAGTGCCATCCGGAGGAGCGCATCCTCAAGCTGGCGGAGAGCGCCTTCCACGGCCTCAGCGACCACGCCGAGCTGAAGGCGGACTGCGTCCAGTGCCACGG
>JBBTDR010000512.1:0-1502 GCA_038042665.1 Nitrospinota bacterium | reverse complement strand
TCCCGCGCTTCGATCGAGGGCTTTCTGATGGGAGCCGGCGCTTCGCTCTTCTCGTCTTCGTAACCCACCGGGAAAGCTTCCTGCGGGAGATGGAAGCCCATATCGACGGGGCCTATAACTTCGCCCGATGGCTCACCCGGGGGGGGGACGAGGCCGAGGACCTCGTCCACGACGCCTTGGCCCGCGCCCTGGCCCACTGGAATCAATACACCCCGGGAACCCAAATGAAGTCCTGGTTGTTCACGATACTGAGGAGGACCTTCCTGAACCGCCTCCGGCGGGGAAAATACGAAGTGACCTCCGCTGGATACCCGGAGAGCGAGGAGCTTTTGCCCATCGGGCCCCGGGGAGGGGATCCGGCCCGCTTCCCCCCCGGCCTCCTGAGAAAGGACCTGAACGACGCCCTCGCCTCCCTGCCCGAGGCCCCGCGTTCGCTCGTGCTCCTGGCGGACCTGGAGGAGCTCTCCCTCGAGGAGATCGCCGAGGTGATGGAGGTGCCGATCGGGACGGTCAAGAGCCGCCTCTGGCGGGCCCGGCGGGCCCTCCGCCAGAAGCTGGCCGGATATGAGGGAGCCTGAGATGAGGGGTCCGGAACCCATGGAGCCGAGGGATTTCGCCTCCCGCTGGGAGGACGCCATCCACGGCCGCTCCGCGCCCGGGGAGGTGGAAGCCCTCCGGCGCGAACTGAGCCAGGCGGGCCGCCTCGCCGAGTTCGAGGCCCAGGCGGAGGCCGCCTCCGCCGTCCGGGGCCTCGCCAGCCGCCACCCCGCCCCCCTGGCCCTGCGCCGGCGCCTCGCCGCCATGAGCGGCCGCCGGGCCGCCCGCAACCTCTGGTGGGGCGCCCTGGGCGGGGCGCTGGCCGCCTCGCTGGTGATGGCGGCGGGCCTCCAGGTGATGCGCGGGCGGGAGGCCCGCCAGGGCGAGGCCATCGCCGGCCTGGCCCAGGACGCCCGGGCGGAGTTCGTGCGCGCCGGCCTCGAGCGCGAGCCCAGCCAGTCGCCGGCACGCGAGCTTGCCCGCCTTCAGCGCTGGTTCGAGCCCCGGGTGAACTTCAGCCCCAAGGTGTTCTTCCCCGGCGACCAGGAGACCACCCTGGAGGGGGCGCGGGTGGGGATCGCCGAAGGGGTCAAGATCGCCAGCTACCTCTACAAGTGGCGGGGCAAGCCCCTGGTGCTCGTCATCTTCCCCGCCGGGGGCAACCCCGCCTGGGCCGCGACGCCCGAGCGGCAGTGGACGGCCACCCGCCAGGGCGGCTTGACCGTCTGCGTGTGGCGGCGCGGGAAGTACATCTACTCCCTGGTGGGGGACGCCTCCCCCGAGAAGATGCGCGAGCTCTCCCGGTCCATCACCCCCCCGGACGAGAAGTTCGACTCCTAGATCCTCCCCCCACCCAGGCCCCCCCGGGGCGGGCGCTTCCTTGCTGCGCCGCTTGCTGTGTCATGGTGCGTCTCCTTCCTTCCAGGGGGTTGGATGGGTTGTGAAGGAACTGCCCCCAGCGTAGG
>JBBTDR010000511.1:0-12105 GCA_038042665.1 Nitrospinota bacterium | reverse complement strand
CCCAGAACCCCACCCCCGCCGGGACTTCATCCCCAAGGGGCGCCCCGCGGCTGGCTAGGCAATGGCGGCCATCGTCTGGCCGTTGAAATTTCCCCCCGCTCAGCCCGCGAAGCCGGGCGGCGGCGGGGGCCCGCCCCCTGGCAGGCCAAGAGGGGCGGCAACGATTCCGGCGCGGGCGCCGCCCAGCCGGTGCGCGGGACGAGGCCGATGGGAATGGCGTCCGCGATGCTGACGGGCGGCAGCGCGGGTGGGGGGGGGACAGCTCGAATCGCTCCGGCGCGGGCCGGAACAGCCGCTGGAAGTGGGCCCGGCAGCCTGATTCTCCTCTGATCCCAGCCCTTTCCCCGCCTCTCCCGCGTTCCGGGCGTTCCCCAGGCGCAAAATCTTCAAGGTGTGACCTAGATCACACAAATCCCATTAAATCCATGCGTTTCCTGCCCCCCAGCCATCCTCCGGTATTGCTACGGGCACGGGGGATGGCGTATCTTAATAGGTGCGAATCCCCCTTCGTTTGGGCCTTCGCTGAAAATCGCCAGGAAGGATGAGTGACCCAGATGACCGATACCTCACAGCCCCAGGGTCAGACCCGGCGGGAGTTCATCCGCAAGGTTCTTTTGACCACCGCCTATGCCGCCCCCGTGATCGCGAGCTTTTCGATCGGGGGCGTCGCCACCGGCCAGCCCGCGACGGGCATCGGCCCGGAAGGGACCTCCCCGGGCCAGGGCGGCACTCCGCCGGGCCAGGCGAAGATGGACAGCCCCATGCGCGGCAGCCCCATGCGGATGATGAGTCCCATGGAGATGATGTCGCCGATGCGGATGGGCAATCCCGGGAACATCTGGAAGTAGGCCCGCACCGCTTCGCGGCCGCTTCTTCTCCTCCCCCTCCGCTTGGCTCCGCCGGGCCGGTAGCTCCGTCAACTCCCCAGAACGTCCGCGACATAGCGGAGGGCTCTTCTCTCCGTGGGGAAATCCTCCGGGAAAGCCCCGCGGACTTTTTTCGCGATCTCGCCCTGGGACGCCCGCCCGTCCGCGCAGCCGAGGACGAAGCGCAGGATCTCCTGGCGCCGCCCCGGCCGGGGTATCTTCTCCGCCGAGCGGTCCATCAGGGACTCCAGCTTGAGGGGGAAGCCCGCGAAGGTGGTGGCCTCGAGGCGCCTCCCGCCCGCCTCGGCCCCCCACTTCCACCACACTTTTTCCCCTTCGCTCCCGGGAATGCACTGGAGGGACCAGCGGATGGCCTCTCCCTCCTCGACGGAAAGGGCCCCCGGCAAGGTGAAGATCTCCTGCTCGTAGACCGTCTCCGCCGCCCCGGGGCCGTTGTCCAGCCAGACCCCCTCGGCCAATTCCAGCCGGAACCAGACGCAAACGCCGTGGACGTTTCCCTTCCTCCGGGCGGGCTCCTCCCACGTCCCGCTCAAAGCGTACTCCTCTCCCGGATCGCCCAGCCGGAACCGGCGCAGCATCCGGGGAGGGCTGACGAAGGATTCGGGGGAACACCGGCCCTTGTGGCCGGAGTTCAGGAGCCACTCCGCGAGCGGCCCGTAGTCCAGCCCCTTCAGGTGGTCCGCCTCCCGCCGCCAGCGGGCGAGGTTCCCCCAGCTCTCGGGCGCCTCCAGGAGGGCCGCCCACACCTCGCCGGCGGCGGGGATCCACCCTCCTCCCGGCCGGAGGAACCGCTCGGCCGCGTCGCGCGCCACCGGGGCAAGGCCCGAACCGAGGAAGGCGGTGTCGAAATCCTCGTAGATGATCCAATCCGCCCGCTCGGGGAGGGTGACGCCGAGGGAGCTCCCCCGGAGCACCTTGAGCCGGTCCCCGAAACCCTGGCGGCGGGCGAGGGCCTCCAGCGCATCGGCCGCCGAATCCTCGATGGCGTACACCCGGGCGGCGCCCGCCTGGCAGGCGAAGAAGCTGTAGGTTCCCAGCCCGGCCCCCATCTCCACCACCACGTCCCCGGGCTTCACGCGCTGGAAGATGGCCCGCCGGTAAGCCTCGATGCGGGCCGGATCGTCGAGCATCCAGGCGTAATCGGCCAGGCTCACCCCTCACCCCCCCTCCCGCCCGGCTCCCGGGCCGGCCCCAGGCTCTCCCGCAGCGCCGCCCAGGCCTCGCCGGGGTGGACGGCGCTCAGGCGCCAGTTCCGGCCCAGCTGGGCCAGGCGGATCATGGTGTCCACCCCGGCGGCCGCGCCGTGCCACCGGAGGTTGGCCTGCTGCCTCACCATCGCCTCCACGGCGGCCCGCATGCCCACCTTCTCGAGGAGGGGAGGACCGCTCTCTTTCTTCTCCAGGCAGACGATGCGCTCCACGGCCGAGGCCCCGGCGACCCCGCCGCCGCCCAAAAGGGCGGGATCCAAGAACCAGCCCGGATTCTCGCCGCCGTACCGGCACTCCGGCCTCTCCCGGCAAAGGCGCTCCAGGGAGGCGTCGCCCCGCACCGTGCCCTCCCTCACCATGAGGTTCCGGGGAAAGGGCCGGAGCTGGAGCGTCGCCGGATCCACCAGGATGGTCTCGTCCGACAGATATTGAAAACCGAGCAGGATGAGATGGAGCGTGAGGCTGGTCTTCCCGGCATGGGAATCCCCGACCAGGAGGATCGCCCGGCCCTCCCGCGCCGCCGCCGCCGCGTGGATCTGGAGCAGGGAGTCGGCGTGCTCCAGCGATTTCTCGAAAAACCACCCGTCCAGCCACCAGAACACCTCGCTCCAGTCCTCCGTCTCGAGGAGCGGGCCGGAGCCCTCCCCCGCCCGGCGGACCGCGTAGCCGCCGTCCCCGGCCCGGATCTCCAGGAGATCCTCCGGGGGGAGGGCGGCTGGCTCCTGGCAGCGGGTGTAAAAGAGCGGCCTCAAGGGCTCGACCGCGGAGGCGGGCCCGGTGACCCGGAGGCGGTAGCCGAACAGATGGACCTGGAGGGCCGCGCGGGGCTCGGCGCTCATCCCGGCCTCGGGGCGGCGCCTCCGTCCGAGGGGAGGAGGAGACCCTCCTGGCGGAACCTCTCCACCGCTTCCCGGACGTCCTTCAGCAGGTCCCTTCCCTCGGAGCCGGGGAGCCCCCGCATCTCCTCCGCGATCTCCGCCAGCGACCGCCTCCCGTCCAGGCAGTCCCAGATGTAAGCCGCGGAAGGATTCAGGGAGTGGACCTTCTCGCCCTGGGGATCGTAGAGGATGAAGCCGTCGTCCACCTCGCGGCACAGCACCTCGGCCCGGGCGCGCGGCCTCTCCTGGACCCGTGCGTTCATCTCATCCCCTCCGGCGGCGGGCGGAGCTCAGCGGCCGCCCTCTCCCCGGAACGCGGCCCCCGCGCGCGCGAAGAGGCCCCAGGGCAGGAACTCCACGCTGGCCACGAAGGCGTCGAAGGCGCGCTGGCCGGCCTCGAAGGCCTGGACGTGGTCGATATAGTAGAACTCGTAGAGCTTCCCGCCCCGCAGGAAGACCACCACCTTGCCCCGGTAGTGGCCCGTGTAGGCGGGCGTCAGGCGCTCGGCGCGGTATTGCCGCTCCTCGCGCACCTCCTCCCGCGTCCGGGACCCGGCGAAGGGCTGGCCCAGCTCGAGCCGCTCGCGCTCGAGCTCCCTCGCCCGGGCGGTGGGGCGGCGGCCCATGCTGCCGAGCAAGTGGAATTCCCCCCGCTCGGCCCCCTTCTCCCGCCCGAGGCGCACCGCCTGGTCCAGGGGGACGAAGCGCCCCTCCAGGACCACCCGCATGTCGGTGTGGGGGACCGCCAGCATCCGGCGGTAGATGAAGCTCACCTCGTCGAGGAACGACGCCTCGGCGCTGTAGTGGCGCGGGAGCACCTGGAGGGAGATCACCCCCCCGGTGTAGGGGTTGTCGAAGTAGAGGACCGAGTTGCCCGGGTCGTTCAGGGCCAGGATGTTGGCCACGTCCGGGGTGCGGCGCCAGGGGTCGGAGGGCGGAAGCTGGACCCGGAAACCGTGGCGGAAGGAGCGGAAGGTGCGATCCTCCCCCCCCTGGCCCGCGCACCCGGCCAGCCACAGCGCCGCCAGCGCCGCGAGGACCGCCCGCGTCACCGGCTCACCGGGAAGCCGCCGGCTCGGTGCGGCGCGGGAGACTCTCTTCACGGAAGAAGGCATCCGCCTCTCTCCGCCCGGCGTCGGCGTATTGGGTGGGGGCCGTGCCCCGGACGAAGACGTCGAAGCCCGCCCGCCGGGTGGCGCGCGTGGCGAGGAGGCCCGTCTCCTTGTCCACCCGGACGAACTCCACGCCCGGCGGCGGCACGAAGTCCCTCAGCGGCACGTCCCGCCCCACGGCCTCGAAGAAGTCCACGAAGATGGGGACGGCGTTCCTGCCCCCGCTCTCCCCGTAGCCGAGGGGCTGGGGAAGATCGAACCCCAGCCAGACGCCGGCCACGAAGTCCGGGGTGTAGCCGATGAACCAGTTGTCGCGGAACTCGTTGGTGGTCCCCGTCTTCCCGGCCAGGGGGCGGTTCAGCGCCGCCGCGCCCCGGGCGGTCCCGCTCTCGACCACGGTCTTGAGCATGTGGGTGATGACGTAGGCCACCTCGGGACGGATGGCCGGCTCGGGACGGTCCTCGTGCCGGTAGATGACGCGCCCGGCGCCGTCCTCGATCCGCCCGATGGCGTAGGGGGTCCGGTAGACGCCCCCGCTCGCGAACACCGAGTAGGCGCCCACCAGCTCCTGGAGGGTCAGGGCCGAGCTGCCCAGCGCGCTCGCGAGGGTGGGGGAGATCTCGCTCCGGATGCCCATGCTCCGGGCGAAGCCGATGAGGCGGCTCATCCCGAGGGCGCCCATCAGGCGGATGCTGGCGGTGTTGCGGCTCTCCGCCAGGGCCTCGCGCAGGCTCAGCCGCCCCTGGAAGTTGCGGGAGTAGTTCTCGGGCTTCCACGCCCCGCCCCCGCCGCCCTCCATGACGATGGGGGCGTCCAGCACGGAGTCCACGGGGGTGAAGCCCATGTCCACCGCCGCGGCGTAGACGATGGGCTTGAAGGAGCTCCCCGGCTGCCGCAGGGCCTGGACCGCGCGGTTGAACTTGCTCTGGCCAAAATCCACCCCGCCCGCCATGGCGATGATGGCGCCCGTGGCCGGGTGCAGGGCGAGGAGCGCCGCCTCCGGGGCGCGCCAGCCCGGCTCCCTCGACTTCTCGGGCCAGCGGCGGGCGACCAGCTTCCCGACCCCCCGGCGGACGGCGCCCTCGGCGGCCTCCTGGGCGTCGAGCCTGAGCGTCGTGTGGACGCGCAGCCCGCCGCGGTAGAGGGTCTCCGAGCCGTACATCTCCTCGAGCTGGCGCCGCACGTGCTCGAGGAAGTGCCCGCCCACCTTGACGGGCTCGGGGGCGCGGAGCTCGAGAGGGGCCTGGGCGAGTTGGTCGGCCTGGCCCCGCTTGAGGTAGCCCGCCGCCTCCATGCGCCCGAGCACGTGGGCCCGCCGCTCCAGCGAGGGCCCCGGGTTGTCGAAGGGGCGGAAGCGGCCCGGCGCCTGGATGAGCCCGGCCAGCAGGGCGGCCTCGGGGGCGGTGAGGGCCGAGGCTTCCTTGTCGAAGTAGGTGCGCGCGGCCGCGGCCACCCCGTAGGCGCCCCGGCCGAAGTACACCTGGTTGAGGTAGCGCTCGAGGATCTGGTCCTTGGTGAGGGCCATCTCCAGCCGCACCGCGGCGATGGCCTCGATGACCTTCCGCCTCAGGCTGCGCTCGCGCCGCTGGGTGAGCAGGCGCACGAGCTGCTGGGTGATGGTCGAGGCGCCCTCGGCGATTCCCCGCGAGCGGAGGTTGGCGTAGGCCGCCCGCAGGATGCTCCAGGGGTCGATCCCCCAGTGGCGGTAGAAGCGCTCGTCCTCGACCGCGACGGCGGCCTGGCGCATGGCGGGGGCGACCTCGGGGAGGGTCAGCAGCCGCCGCTGCTCGGCGGCGAAGCCGCCGATCAGGCGGCCCTCGGCGTCGTAGACGAAGGTGGTGAGGCTGGGGCGGTGATCGAGGATGGCGCCCGAGGAGGGGACGTCGCCCGCCACCCAGGCGAGGACGCCCAGGAGGGCGAGGACGGGGAGACCGAAGAGGACGAAGGCCCCCCAGGCGAGGCGGATGGCCCGGGTGGCCTTCTTCCGCAGGGTGGACCCGACGAAGAAGGCGTAGGGGGAGGCGGGACGCCGCTTCCTCCGCATCGGCACCCCCCTTCCCGCGGCGCGGCTCCGGCGGCGCTAGTTGCCGCGGTCGAGGCGGCGCTCGGCCTCGTGGAGGACGGACCGCAGCTCTTGGATGCGGGCGTTGGCGCGGTCGAGAACCTCCCGCTCGCCCGAGAGCGCCTCGTACTTCGCCCGCACGTCCTCGACGAGGAGGCCGAGGTCCTTCACGCGGGCCTCGACGTGGGCCACCTTGTCGAGCTGCCCGGCCACCTTGCCGCCGCGCTCCTCGACCTCCTGGAAGATCTCCCGCAGCTCGTCGATCTGCAGCTCGATGTCCTTGAGGGTCTGGCGGTCGCTCACCAGGTCGCGGATGTGGGCGTGGATCTCGCGCACGGAGAGCGTGAGGGCGCTGAGCTCGTCTTGGGCCGAGGCCACCTCGGCCTTGTTGCGGATGAGCTGCTGGAGGCTGCTCTCGAGGCCACCGGCCTGGTGCTCGATCACGGAGAGGCGCTTCTCCACCTGGGAGACCTGCTCCTCCTCCTGGGCCAGGTGGTCGGTGTGCTGCTGGACCTGGGCGGCCATGACGCGGACCTGGTCCACCTCGCCCTCGATCTCGCGCAGGCGCTGGCGCAGGGTCTCCATCCGCGCCTCGCCCGCCTGGAGATCGCGCAGGCCCTCGTCCATCCGGGCGAGGAAGGCCTTGATCTCCTCCATGGTCCGGTGCGCCTCGCGGACGCCGGCGAGGTGGGCCTGGCCCTGCTCGTAGGACTCGCTGAACTGGGCGATGAGGTGCTGGAGCCGCTTCTCCTGGGCCTCGATGCCCGCGCGCTCCTTGGTGACGTCGAGGATGCGCTCCTCGACATGATCCACGAGGTGGTGGAGCTGGTCGAGGCGGCCCTCGACGCGGTCCACGTACTCGCCTCGCCGCTGGAGCTTGTCGATCTTGAGGTCGCCCTCCTCGATGAAGTACTGGAGGGCCTCCAGGCGCTTCTCCATCCGCTCGACCTCGCCCCGGCGCTCGAGCTGCTTCTCGATCCGGTCGTCGAGCTGGACGATGTTCGAGGTGAGGTCGCGGATGCGGTCCTCGACGTGCTCGACGAGGCGCTGGCGCTTCTCCACCTCGTCGAGCTTGCGATCGAGATCCTCGGCGATGGCCCGGATCTGGACCGCGCGCTCCTCGGCCTGGGCGGCGGCCTTCAGGCCCGCGGGGATGCGGTTCAGGCGCTCCTCGAGCTCGCGGGCCATCACCTGTGAGTCCTGGATCATGCGCCGCAGCGTGGCCGACTCGTCCAGCTCGCGCTTGAGGCGCTCGGCCCGGCGCTCGACCTCGTTGGCGAGGTAGTCGCGCAGGGACTGCACCTGCTCCCACACCTCGCCCACCTCGCGGCGCTCGCCGCGCACGCGGTCGATCTCGCGGTCGAGCTTGACGGTCTGCTCCTCCAGCGTGCGGATGCGCTCGCCCGTGCGCCGCAGGGCCTCGTTCTTGGCGAGGATGTTCTGGCTCTCGATGCGCATGCTGTCGAGGGCGGGCTTCACCTGGTCGAGCTCGCCCCGCAGCGCCTCGACCTGGGAGACGCGGTCCATGAGGGCGTTCAGGGACTGCTCCATCTCGTTGAGGGAGCGGCGGAAGTTCGTGCTGCGCTTGGCGAAGTTCTCGAAGACGACCTTCTCGCGGTCCACCTGCTGGAGCTTCTCGTCGAAGTCGCGGGCGAAGTCGGTGAGCTGGGCGGTCTTGGCGTTGGCCTCCCCGATGAGGTCGCGCAGCCGGAAGGCCTCCTGGATGTTGGCGCGGACGCTTTCGTAGAGGCCCTCGAGCTTGGCCACGCTCTTCTCGGTGCGCTTGACGAGCTTGTTCTCCTCCTGGAGGTTCTTGATCTTCGACTCCATCTCCCACAGGAGGACGTTGAGCTTGCCCGCCTCCTCGTTCGACTTCTCGACCACCTCGCGCTGCTGCTGGAGGCTCCGCGTCTTCGCCATGACGTGCTCGGAGAGCACGTTCAAGGAATCGATGTCCATCTTGGTCTTGCGGATGAAGTCCTCGAACTGATGGATGTGCCGCTCGGACTCCCCGATCCGCCCGTCCAGCCTGCCCACGGCGTCGGCCTGCCGCTCGGCCTGGGTCACCTTGGCATCCAGGGCGGCGATGCGGCCCTCCACGTCCTCGACGGAGGCGCGCTTGGCGCTCACCTCGTCCATCTTGTGGGCGACGAACTCGACCAGCTTCTCGAGCCGCTGGCGTTCCTCCGCCGAGGCGGCGAGCAGCTGGGTGAGGCGGTCCTCCTCGGAGGAGTAGCGGTCCGCGGACGTGATGGGGCCATCACTCATGGGTGGGTCCTCCAACCTGGGCCGGGTCCCGGGCCCCATGATGGGACCGCTTTCGGGACGGATGGCCCAGCGGGGCGACGATGTTCCAAGGTATCGGAAGCGGGCGGGCCCGTCAATGAAGCCCCGCCCGGCCCCCCCGGGGGCGGGATCCCCAGGCGATTCCGGCCAAAATCAGGGCGCCGGCCCCCGCCCGGGCGGAGGTCAGGGGCTCGGCGAGGAGCCACCAGGCCAGGGCGGCGGCGGCCACCGGCTCCCCCAGGATGGCCAGCGCCACCCGGCCGGGGGGCAGATGGGCCAGGGCGTAGTTGACCGCCGTGTGGCCGATGAGGGTGGGGCCCGCCGTCATGGCCGCGAGGAGGAGCCAGGTCCGGAGGGAGTAGCCCGCGAGGGGCTGGCCCGCGAGCCAGGCCGAGCCCCCCAGCAGGAGCCCGCTCAGGCCGTAGCACAAGGTCACATAGGGGAGCAGGGGCACCCTCCCCCCCCGGAGCCTCCGGCCGCAGACCAGGTAGGCCGAGGCCATCACCGCCCCCCCGAGGGCCAGGAGGTTCCCCCAGGCGCTCCCCTCCCAGGAGCGGGCGTCCGACCAGGCGAGGAGGAGGCCCCCCGCGAAGGCGCATCCCGCCCCGGCCCAGAAGGCGGGCCGCTCCCGCTCCCCGAGGAAGAACCAGGCGCCCAGCCCCGCGAAGACGGGGTTGGTGGTCACCAGCGCCACCGAGCTGGCCACCGAGGTGTGGCGCAGGGACTCGATCCAGAGGGCGAAGTGGAGCGCCAGGAAGACCGCCGAGGCGAGCCAGAGCCCGCGCCCGGGCGGGGCGAGGGCCCGCCACTGGGCCCCGAGGGGCCGGGCGGCGAAGGGGAGCAGGCAGAGCGCCCCGCCGGCCATCCGGTAGAAGGCGATGGCAAGCGGCGGGGCCTCGGCCAAGCGGATGAGGATGGCCGACCCGCCCAGGGCGAGGACCCCCGCCGCCAGCCAGCCGTACACCCGGAGGGGGGAGGCGCCGCTCAAGGGAGGGAATCCAGGAACGCCGCGATGGCCTCGCCCACCTGGGCGGGCCGCTCGAGCATGAGCATGTGCCCCGCCTTCTCGACGATGGCGAGGCGCGCGCCCGGGATGCGCCCGGCCAGGAAGCGGGAATATTTCGAGGGGGTCAGGGCGTCGCTCTCGCCGCACAGGACGAGGGTGGGGAGCGTGACCTCCCCGAGCCGGTCCATCACGTCGAAGGCGTCGCAGGCCCGGAGGTCCCCCTCGGCGACCCCGGGCGGGCAGGCCAGCAGCTCCCGCCGGGTCTCCTCCGCCAGGGCGGGCGGCGCGCCGGGGGCGAAGGAGTAGCCCACGATGGCGTCCACGGCGCGCGCGAAGTCGGCCCGGAGGCCCTGGAGGATGGAGTCGAGCACCCGGAGCCGGGCGCCCGTGCCGAGGAGGATCAGCCCGCCGAGCGCCTCGGCGGAGGAGAGGGCGCACGCGAGGGCGACCGCACCCCCCATGGAGTGGCCCGCCAGGACGGGGCGCCGCAGCCCCTGGGCCCCCAGGAAGCGGAGCACCCAGGCGGCATACTCCTCGATGGAGCGGCAGCCCGGCCCCCCGGAGCGGCCGTGGCCGGGGAGGTCCAAGGCGAGCACCCGCCTGCCCTTGCGGGAGAGGCCGTGCCCCAGGCGGGCCCAGACCTCGCGGGTCCCCCCGGCGCCGTGGAGGAAGACCAAGGGCGCGCCCGGCGGCGGCCCCGCCTCGGCGAAGGCCAGGCGCCGGCCGGCGGCGTCAACCGCCTCCTCCCGCCAGCTCAAGCCGCCCGCCCTCCCGGGGACGCGGAGCCGCTCAGGGACCGTGGCGGGAGGCTAGAGCGAGCGGTCGATGGCGGCCTTGAGGTCGGCCCTGGAGCGCACGCCCACGATCTGCTCGACCGGCTTGCCTCCCTTGAAGAGGATAAGGGTGGGGATGCCCCGGATGCCGTACTTGGTCGGGATGGCCGGGTTGTCGTCGATGTTCACCTTGCCCACGCGGAGCTTGCCCTCGTACTCGGAGGCGAGGGCCTCCACGGTCGGGGCGATCATCTTGCAGGGCGCGCACCACTCGGCCCAGAAGTCCACCAGGGTGGGGACATTCGAGCCGAGAACATCGCTCTCGAAATTCTGGTCGCTGAACTCCAGCACCTTGCCCGCCATGAGGCTTCCTCCGAGGTCGGGGATCAGGGCGAAATCCATCACCGCGCCGGCGAAGGGCCCCCGCGGCGGTATTTCTTCATTCTTCTACAGCCGCGGCGCGGGGACAAGCCCCGCCCCTTCACTCCTTCCGGTCCAGGAAGCGCGGGGCGTAGCGCAGGGCGGGCCGGTAGGCGTCCATCGCCTTGCCCACCCGCCCCAGGGAGGCGAAGCTCCCCTGGAGCTCCCGGCGGCGCTCGCCCAGGCCGCGGGCGATCTCGGCCTCGAGGCGCTGGATGCGCTCGAGTCCGTCCCGGATGCGGTCCACGCGCCGCTGGAGGTCCGCCAGGCGGGCGGGGTCCCCCTCCCCGCTTCCGACGCGCTCCCACAGGGGCTGGGCCTCCCGCGCCCGCTCGTCCAGCAGGCGGAGCAGGCCCTCCTTCTCGGCCAGGATCTCCTCCATGCCCTCCAGGCCCGGGCGGGCGAGGCAGCCGAGCTCCCGGCCGCAGACGGCGCCCAGGCGCTCGAGGAGCGCCTCATCCTCCTCCGCCCGGCCGATGAGGGCCTGGGCGGCGTCCTCCTCCCCGGGCCTCGATGCCATCGGGCCTCCCGTCCCAGGCGGTGCACCCTCCGATCATCCTCCGATCGCCCCGGCGCTTCAAGCCCGCCCGAAAGCGGGGAAGCCGATGGCCCGGGGGCCGGGCGATTGCGCCCGGGGCGCGAATCCGCTAGCGTGCGGCGGGCTCTGAGAGCGGCCCGCAGCGCTGGGGCGATGGATGCCGCTTCTTTCCAGAATTCGCCCCCCCGCCTGGACACCGGACGATGGACAACCCCAGCCACGGCAGATCCGACGCGGGCCCCGGGGCGGGAGGCGCCTCGCCGCCCCGCTTCAAGGGCCGCATCCTCCTGGCCGAGGACTCCCCGATCAACCAGCTGGTGGCCAAGAAGCTGCTCGGCATCTTCGGCTGCGAGGTGGAGGTGGCCGAGAGCGGCGAGGGGGCCCTGGCCCTCTGGGAGGGGCGGCCCTTCGACCTCATCTTCCTCGACTGCCGCATGCCCGGGATGGACGGCTACGAGGTGGCCCGGATCATCCGCAAGCGGGAAGAAGGAGAAGACAAGCGCATCCCCATCGTCGCCCTGACCGCCGAGACCACCCTGGACGAGCGCAAGTGGTGCCTCGAGGCGGGGATGGACGATTTCCTGCCCAAGCCCATCACGGCGGAGACGGTGCAGGCCATCCTCGCCCGGTGGCTGAGCGGCGGCCCGGGCGGCGGCCCGCCGCCTCCCGCCCGGGCGGCGGCCCCCGGGGGGGAGAGCCCCGTCATTCGCTTGGAGACCTTGGCGGTCTTTCTCGGCGGGGGCCGAGGCGGGGAACCGGACGAGGAGACGCTCGAGAAGATGGTGAGCCTCTTCCTCTCCCTCGCCCCGCCCAAGCTCCAGGCCCTGCGCGAGGCGGCCGGGCGCGGGGACGGCCCCGCCATCCGGGAGCTGGCCCACTCCCTCAAGAGCTCCGCCTACGCGATGGGGGCCTGGCGGATGGTGGACATCTGCGAT
>JBBTDR010000510.1:0-2565 GCA_038042665.1 Nitrospinota bacterium | reverse complement strand
CGGCCGAAGGCTCGGCCGCGGCGGAGAGGGCCGGGGGTGGGGTTCTTGTGGTCATTCCGAGGGAGCAAGGCGCCCGAGGACTCTGCTTTTGCCCTAGGATGTCATTCTGAGCGGCTGGAAGGAGCGGAGAATCTTCGCGAGTGGCCACACCCGTAGATTCTTCACTCCGCTTCGCGGGGCTTGTCCTGAGCCCTTCGCTACGCTCAGGACAAGCTCCGTGAAGGGTTCAAAATGACGGGCGAGAAACGAAAAGCAGATTCCTCGCTTCGCTCGGAATGACAAGAAATTGGCTGAATCCGATTTTCCAGATCAGCCTCAGCCCTTCGGCAGGGTCCGGCTCCCGATGGAGGGCTGGGAGTGGCCGAGGCCGGGCAGCTCCCACACCCCCGCGCCCCCGGGGTTGTTCTCCCCCTGGATGTTGGCGTCGATGACATAGGGCTTGCCGCTCTTGATCCCCTCGACCACGGCGTCCCCCAAATCCTTCGCCTTGTCCACGCGCACCCCGGCGATGCCCGCCGCGCGCGCCAGGGCGGCGAAGTCGGGGTTGAGGGGCTCCCCCGTCGCCGGGTGATGGAAGCCGGTGGCCAGCTCGCGCTTGCCGAGGTAGCCCCGCTGGAGCCCCCGGATGGAGGCGAAGGCGTAGTTGTTCCACACCACCCACACGACCGGGATGCCGTACTCGGCGGCCGTCCCCAGCACGCTCGCGTGCATGAGGAAGGCCCCGTCCCCGCACACCGAGACGCAGGGCCGCTCCGGGGCGGCGAGCTTGGCCCCGAGCGCCCCGGCGACGCCGAAGCCCATGGCCCCGAAGCCCATCGAGCCGAGCAGCGACTGCGGGCCCCGGGGCTTGCAGAACTGGATGAGCCAGTTGTGGTGGACCCCCACGTCGCTCACCAGGATGGTGTCGGGCGGGAGGGCCTTGTCGATCTCGTGGGCCGCGCGCTGGGGGTGGATGGGGGTGGTGTCGGCCTGGAAGCCGGGGGCGATGAACTCCTCCCACTCGTTGCGCCAGCGGCCGATGTCGCGCAGCCAGGCCTCCCGGCTCGCGGGGATTTCCTTGGGGAGCTTCCGTGCGTCCAGCTCGGCGTGCACCTGGCGGAGGAAGGTCCTCACGTCCGCCATGAGGCCGAGCGCCACGGGGTAGTTGCGCGCGATCTCGTCGGGGTCGATGTCCACGTGGATGAGCCGGGTGGGGGGGATGTTGAAGGAGTAGCCCGGGATCCAGCTGCTCGAGGTGCGGTCGTCGAAGCGCGCGCCGAGGGCCAGGAGCACGTCCGCCTGACGGGCGGCGTGGTTGGCGGGGTAGGTGCCGTTGCGGGCGATGAGGCCCAGGTTGAGCGGATGATCCGCCGGGATGGCGCCCACCCCGCTCGAGGAGCACACGAGGGGGAGCTGGAGGCGCGCGAGGAGGCGGAGGAGCTCCCCGGTGGCGCCCCCGTACTTCACCCCCTGGCCCACGAAGGCCACGGGCCGCTCGGCCGCGAGGAGCATGTCCACCGCCTGCCTCAGGGCCTCGGGCTCCGCCCCGGCGCGGCAGTTGATGTTGCCGTTCCAGGCCTGGGCGCCGGGCATCTCGACCTCGGCCTCCTCCTTGAAGATGTCGAAGGGCACGTCCAGCACCACCGGGCCGGGCCGGCCGGTCATCATGGTCTTCCAGGACAGGCGCACCGCCATGGGCACCATGTCGGCGCGGGTGGGCTGGAAGACCCGCTTGCAGCAGGCGCGCACCGTCGAGGGGAAATCCGCCTGGTGGTGGCGGTAGAGCTCCTGGAAGGCCCCGCGGTTGAACTGGCTGGTCGGGATGTTCCCCGTCACGGCGAGGAAGGGGACCGAGTCGAGGAAGGCGTTGGCGAGGGCGATGGGCAGGTTGGCCGAGCCCGGCCCGCAGGAGGTGAAGGTGGCGGCGGGGCGGCCCGCCACGCGGTAGTAGCCGTCGGCCATGAAGCCCGCCACCGACTCGTGGCGGACGGAGAGGGTGCGGATCTCGTCCGCGCGCTCGTAGAGGGCGTCCATGAAGCTGATGTTGCCGTGCCCGCAGAGGCCGAAGATGTAGGGCACCTTCTCCTGGACGAGGTAGTCCACGATGATCTGACCGCCGTTCATGCGGGCCACGCGGGTTTCCTCCGTGCGATTTCCCAGGCGGGAAGAAGGCCCGCCCCCATCGTGCCAGCGGCACTCGCCCGGGCGCCCGGGCGGCCGCTCCGATTCGTGGCTTGGTGGGAGAGGAATATAATGCTTATCATCGGAAATCAACCGACCGGGGCGCTCGGCGCCGCGCTGTGCCGAAGGCGAAAAAAGCGCCTGGCATCGGCGGGGCGTCTTTCTGGTATTCTTCCCCGATGCACCATCGGCCGGGCCTCCCGGCGTTCACGGATGTCTCGATCCCGGAGTTTAGGAGGGGAGTGGGCATGAAGCGCATCGCGCGGGCGGCGGGGGTGGCGGCGCTGGGCCTCCTGGCGGGGGGAAGGGCGGAGGCCCACGTGTATGGCGCCTGGGGCGCGGCGCTGGGGCGCCTTGCGCCGCGCCTCGTCACCATGATGCACGAAGGCGTCGCGTTGAATGCCG
>JBBTDR010000509.1:0-2519 GCA_038042665.1 Nitrospinota bacterium | reverse complement strand
GCTTGTGCTCGATGGGCTCGCAGGTGATGGGGATGACGGGCTCGGGGACGATGGCCTCGATCTCCTCGATCTCCCCGGGCCGGGCGCCCAGCTCCTGGACGAGCTTGCGCGCCGCGTCCATGGCCGCGTGGTTGAAGTGGCAGCAGGGATAGGGCTTGAAGGAGATGCGCAGGGTCTCCCACCTCTCCCCCAGCCCGCCCGCCAGGGCCTCGGCGTCGAAGGCGGGCTCCTTGAGGTGGGTGGCGTAGAGGCCGAAGCGGCCCTCGAAGACCTTCCGGGGGCCGAGGAAGCCGTGCCGGGCGAGCTGGGCCGCCGTGATCCCGGCGTGGGCCGCCCAGCCCGGGTGGAGGCGCTTGGCCCAGCTCCCGTCGTCCAGGAACTCCTGGATGCCCGAGGCCTGGCTGCCCACCGTCCCCAGGGCGTTGGCGATCTGCCCGGCGTCCAGGCCGAGGAGCCGCCCCGCGGCGGCCGCCGCCCCGAAGGCCCCGCAGATGGGAGTGGCGTGGTAGCCCTTCGCGTGGAAGCCGCCGGGGGCCGCCCCGCCCACCCGGGCCGTGACCTCGTAGCCCACCACCATCGCGGCGAGGATCTCCTTGCCCGCGGCCCCCGCCGCCTCCCCCGCCGCCAGCGCCGAGGGGACGACGCAGGCGCTCACGTGGGTGATGGAGCCGGTGTGGGTGTCGTCGAAGTCGAGGCCGTGGACGTAGCTCCCGTTCGCCAGCGCAGCGTGGGCGGCGGGCAGGTGGTCCTCCCGCCCCCACAGGGCGGCCTGGGGGCTCCCGCCCCACTCGCGCACCAGGGCGGTGATGGCCCGGGCGTAGGGCTCCCGCTGGGCGGCCAGGCCGATGCCCAGGGCGTCGAGGAGGTGGAGCTTGGCCTTCCCGGCGACCTGGGAGGGGATGTCCTCGAAGCGGAGCCCCGCGGCGAAGCGCGCCAGCCGGTCGCTCAGGGTCTCCACGGCGTCACCCTCCCACCACCTGGCACAGCTCGGGGTTGATGGTGAGGCGCACGCGGTCCCCCTCGCGGACGGCGGCCACGTTCCGCACCCGGGCGCGGAGATCCTGCCCGCCCACTCGGAGGCGCAGGTCCAGCACCTCGCCCAGGAAGTAGCGCTCGGCGACGGTGGCCTCGAAGCGGTTGGGCCCCCCCTCGGCCCCGCCGAGCGCGATCCCCTCGGGCCGGACGATCACCCGCACGGGGTCCCCGGGGGCGAGGCCCCCGAGATTCCCTGAGACGCGCAGGGGCGCCCCCAGCCCGGCGTCCACCATCCCCTCCCCCTCGGCCACGCGGCCCTCGAGGGTGTTCCCCAGCCCCACGAAGTTGGCGACGAACTCGGTGGCCGAGCGGCGGTAGATCTCCTCCGGGGTGCCGACCTGCTCCTCCTTGCCCTCCCGCATGACGACGATGCGGTCCCCGACGACCATGGCCTCCTCCTGGTCGTGGGTGACGTAGATGCTGGTGATGTTGAGGCGGCGCTGGAGGTGCTTGATCTCGAAGCGCATCTCCTCGCGCAGGGTGGCGTCGAGGTTGCTGAGGGGCTCGTCCAGCAGGAGGATCTTGGGCTCGAGCACCAGGGCGCGGGCGAGGGCCACGCGCTGCTGCTGGCCGCCAGAGAGGGCGGTGGGCAGCCGCTCCCCCAGGGTGCTCATCTGGACGAGGCCCAGGGCGCGCCGCACCCGCTCCTGGATCTCGGCCTTGGCGAGCTTGCGCAGGGAGAGGCCGAAGGCCAGGTTCTCGGCCACCGTCATGTGGGGCCAGACGGCGTAGTTCTGGAACACCATGGCGAAGCTGCGCTTGTCCGGGGGCACCGAGAACTGGACCGAGGCGACGAGCTCGCCGTCCATGCGGATCTCGCCCCCGTCCGGCTGGATGAAGCCCGCGATCATGCGCAGCGTGGTCGTCTTGCCGCAGCCGCTCGGGCCCAGGAAGACCATGGATTCCCCGGACTCCACCTCGAGGCTGAAGTCGCGGACGGCCCGCACCTCCCCAAAATTCTTGCTCACGCCCTGAAGGGTCAGCCTGGACAAACGGTCACACCTCCATCACGGACTTCCCGGCGAAGCGGCGCACGGCCCAGGTCGCCGCGACCGACGCCAGGATGATGAGCATGCACATCGCGGCGGCGCGCTCGAGGAGGCCGTCCTCGATGAAGTGCAGGATGCGCACCGACATCGTCTGCGCCCCCTGGACGTTCAGCATGATGGTCAGCGGCAGCTCCCGCAGGAGGACGGCGAAGACGAGGGTCCACCCGATCCACATCCCGCTCTTGAGCAGGGGCACCGAGATGCTCCAGGTGGTCCGGGCCCAGCCCGCCCCCACCATGCGGCCCGCCTCCTCCATCGCCTTGAGAGTTGTGTCAATATCTTGATCTGATTTTACGACGAGCTCAACTGCTTGATGCGCTCTATGACGAGAGTGATTGATGACGATTTTTACCTCTCCATTGGGAACAATACATAAAGCGCCGTCATCGCCCCTGATCGTGAGGGTTCGCGCGCCAATTTTTTCGATATAACCTT
>JBBTDR010000508.1:0-9875 GCA_038042665.1 Nitrospinota bacterium | reverse complement strand
TCGGGACAATCGCAAACGGACTTTGTGGCGACCACGGTCTCCGACAGCGGCTTCCTAAGTTATACCTTGCGCCCTCACATGGGCAGGGTAGAGCAGTCGGCGCGCCGCGCCCTCTTGAAGCCGGAGGAGCGTAACGTATACTTCGCCGAATTCGCGGTCGACGGCCTGCTGCGCGCTGACTCCGCCGGCCGAAAAGGGCCCGGCGCTCCATGAAGAACGCCAGGCTTGCGGACCCAACTTCAGCGGGAAAGAAACGTCTTCCCGGATTCCTAGACGAACTCGTAGAGGTCCACGAACATCCCCTTCACCAAGCCGCCGCTGAGGTGGCCGGTGAGGACCTCTTCCGTCTTCCCGGGAGCCCCGCTGACCGCCATGTGGATGTGGACGTAGGGCTGGGGCTCGGTCCACTTGACCCCCTCGCCGAGCGCCGCGGGAGGCGCGTCCGGCCAGGAGATGTTCCCCAGGCCCACCAGCTCGCGCCAGTCGTCGAAATGACGCCGGTCCACGTCGTAGCCCTTCATGCTCTTGAAGCCGGTGATCATATCCATCGTGTTCATCGCCCCGAAAACGAAGACCGAACCGGAGCGGATGTTCTTCTCCTTCACGAAGCGGTTGAACTCCGCGTAGAAGTCATCGCCCGGCTCGAACCGCAGGTGGAACACCCGGCCCAGTTTCCGTTCCGTCGCTTTCATCCCGTCTCCTCCAAAGCTTCGGCGATGCGCGTTGGACAAACGACCCAAGGCGATGACTACCCGGCGAGGGCGGCCTTGGCCTCCTTGTAGACGGTCTCCAGGCCCTTCCGGAAGGTCTCCTTGCGCTCCTCGGCCCAGAAAGCGCCCTTGGTGGCGTCGGCCCAGAAAAACCTGTCGAAGGCGGGATCCCGGATCGCCTCCTCCAGCGAGCGGCCCGCCCGCACGATTTTCTCCATGACGCCGCCCATCTCCTGGAGGTAGTTCCTGAGCTTGCGGACGACCTCCACCCCGCAGATCTCCCCATGGCCGGGGACGATATGGCCGGGATTCAGCTTCTCCACCCAGTCCAGCGCGGCGAGCCATTGCTTGACGTTGGCGTCGCGCATGCCGGGGGTGGGGCTGTCCATCACCACGTCTCCCGAGAAGAGGACGTTCTCCTCGGGCACGTAGACCACGCTGCAGGCGGGGGAGTGGCCCCCCAGCCGCCGGATCTCGAGGGTCAGCGGGGGCAGATGGAGGACCATGCTCTCCTCAAAGCAGATTTGCGGGGCGGGAACCATCGCCGCCTCGATCTGATCCGCCTCCTTCGTATGGCCCTGGTCCCGGAGGGTGTTCACGAAGAGGGCCTTGGCGAAGGGATGTTTGCCCGAGGTGCGGGAGATCTCCTCGTACACCCGCTGGGGGGCGATGAAGGTCACGTCCCCGACGAAAGCGGAGCCGGTGGTGTGATCCCCGTGGTAGTCCGTCCCGATCAGGAACCGGAATCCCTTCGGGCTGAGGGGACGGATCTCCTTCTGCCAGTGCTGGGAGTCGGAGGGGCGCACCGGACAGTCGATGAGGACCAAGCCCGAGTCGGTGACCGCCACTCCCACGTTCGCCCAGTCGTACCCCGTTTCCGCATACAGATGCTTGCTGAGTTGACGCACGGTGACTCTCATTTTCGCTCCGCGGCCGCCGCTAAATCTTGTAGAGACGCCTCGTGTTGCCAGCGAGGACCTTCGCCTGGTCCGCCTTCGAAAGCCGGGACAGGCCGTGGATTTCCGTGGCCGGCCCCAGGAGACCCACATCCCAGGGGTAGTCCGTCCCGTAAAGAATGGTGTCCACGCCGAGCGTCTTCACCGCGAACTCGAGGCAATCCGCGTTGTGGATGACGGTGTCATAATACAACTTGCTCATGTAATTGTCCGGCGCCTTGGCCCCCCGGACCCGGGTCTCCTCCCGCACCTCGTAGCCGTGCTGCCAGCGCCCCCGGATCCAGGGCGTGAAGCCCCCGAGGTGAGCCAGGATGACCTTGAGCCCGGGGAAGCGGTCCAGCACACCCCCGAAGATGAGGCAGGCGGCCGCGATGGTGGTGTCCAGGGGGTTGGCGATCAGGTTGTGCAGGTAGAACTCCTTCATCCGGTCCTCGGCCCCGAGGATGTCTCCGGGATGGATGAAGACGGGGACGTCCAGCGATTCGGCCTTGGCCCAGAAGACGTCCAGCGCCGGATTGCTGAGGTTCTCGCCCGCCACGTTCGTGCCGATCTTCACTCCGATGTGGCCCCGCTTCACCGAGCGGTCCAGCTCCGCCGCCGCCGCTGCGGGGTCCTGCAGGGGGACGTTGCACATGCAATGGAACTTGCCGGGGGTCCTCTCCGCCACGGAGGTGATCGCGTCGTTGTACAGGGCCGATATCTCCCGGTTGAGGCCGGCGTCGAGGCCATAGAAGGTCATGTTGGTGATGGCGGAGAGGATCTGCTTGTCCACCCCCATGTTCTTCATGTGGGACAGGCGCAGGTCAATGTCGACGAGCTCCTCCGGCAGGCGGTTCCGCATGACCGCCGGCTTGCCGAGGATGGTGAGGTTCGCGACGACGGCCTCGCCTCCCCTCCTGCCCGGCTGGACCGTCACGTGCGGGGCGAACTTCCCGCGGCGGATCACGTCGAGGACCGCCTCCGGCAGGATGTGCGCATGAAAATCGATGATCATGACTCTCCTCGGGCCCTGAGCCCGCTTCCGTGTCTTTACGGCCAGGAGAAGGAGAGGACAGGGGTGGAATCCACCCCGCAGACGCGGGCCCTCGCGCTAGAGACCGACGCTCGCCTCGTTCCCGCTGACGCGCAGGCGGGTATCGAGCTTCCCCGCGAGCTTCTCCATGGTGGCGAGGATCTCCCGGCATCTCTCCTCCCCTTCCTCCAGGATGCGGGGCTTGCCATCCGGCCCGATGAGGACGGGCACGAAGGACAGCCGGGCGATCTTCCCGCCTTCGATGAAGCACTTGACCAGGATGGATTCCTTGACCGTGGGGGCGAACATCGGGTGGGCGTGGTCCAGCACGAAGTTCCCCAGGGCGTAGAAGATCCCCTTCCCCTTGTACACCTCGACGCCCTGGAGGATGTGGGGATGGCTGCCGATGACGAGGTCGGCCCCGGCATCGATGGCGGCATGGGCGACCGCCCGCTGCGAAAGGGTGACCGTCCGGCTCTGGCTCGACCCCCAGTGGCCGGTCACGACGAGGACATCCACCAGGGGCCGCGTCCGCTGGACGTCGGCCACCATCGCCTCCAGGTCTTCCTGGTTCACATACGGCGGGCCGACCAGCGGGTCCTGCCGGATGGGCACCACCCCCGGCTTCTCCGGCAGGGCCCACCATCCCATGGGGTATTCCAGCAAATACGTGAGGAACCCGACCCGGACGCCGTTCCTCTCGGCGATGGCGGGGCGGCGGGCCTCCGCGGCGTTGCGCCCGGCGCCCGAATGCAGGATCCCGCGCCGGTCGAGAAGGTCGAGAGTCTCGACGAATGGCTCGATGCCGTAGTCCAGGCAGTGGTTCGTCCCGAACGCGAGAACGTCGAAGCCCGCGGCGAGATACCCCTCAATCATGCGGGGGCTGTGGCGCATGACGATCTTGCCCATCAGGGGAGTCCCCTTGTCGGAGAGAGAAGACTCCAAGCCCCCGAAGCGGAGGCCGGCCTCCCGGAGGACGGGCAGAACGTGATCGAAAACCTCGCCGGGCTCCTCGCGGTTGATCTCGATGTCGCCCACCAGGACGAGATAGAGATCTCCGCCCGCGCCCCGGCTTCCCGGCCTGGCCAAGTCTTCCTCCTCCAAGAAAAAGCGGGCTTTAGTAGGCGACCCGCATCCCTGCGCCGTTCCCCGCGTGCGCTTGCATCTCCAGATGCTTCATGACCTTGAGTTTTTTCATGATGATCCCGCCGTCGCTGTGAAGCATGTTGTAGGCGTTGCGGAGATACATCTCGACCGGGAGCTCCCGCATGACGCCCATGCCCCCATGGATCTCCATCGCCGCCCGGGTGACCTCGCAGGCCGCCTCGTGGGCGAAGTAGCTGGCGGAACCCGGCATCTTCCAGTCCATCGGGACTTTCTCCCGCGCGTCCACGGCGCGGGCCGCCTGCCAGACATAGGAGCGCGCCGCCTGGATCATCGTGTACATCTCGACGAGCTTCAGGCCGATGGCCTGGTGATGGACGATGGCCTTACCGCTCGCGACGCGGGTCTCCGCGTACTCCACCGAGGCCTCGTAGGCCGCCCGGGCGAGCCCCACCATGGCGGCCGCGTTGATGAGGCCGTCCCCTCCCCGCAAATGCTTGTTAATGTTGATGATGCCGTAGTTCTCGGGTCCCAGGCGGTTCGCGACGGGAACCCGGGCGTCCTCGAAGATCATCTCCCGGTTCAGGTTGAGCCGGTAACCCATCTTGTCGTGCACCCGCCCGAAGCGCAGGCCGGGGGTGTCCAGGGGGACCATGAGGAGGGTCACTCCCTCGAGGATTCCCTTCGACGGATCGGTCCGGACATAGACGAAGTTCAGCTTCGCGTAGCCCGAATTGGAGATGAACCGCTTCCCGCCGTTGACGATGTAGCAGTCCCCCTCGCGGACCGCCCGGGTGCGGAAGCCGCCGTCCACGCCTTCATAGGGAAGCAGGTTCTCCGAGCCCGTGTCGTCCTCCGTCATGGCCTGGGTGATGAGGAAGGTCGGGTCCGCGGCGTAGGCCTGGAGCCACTTGTCCCGCTGCTCCTGGGTGGCGAGGTCCGACATCAGCAGGTGGGCGATCTTGCTGGCGGAGAGCAGCATGCCGACCACGCCGCGGTCGCCCCAGCCCAGCTCCTCTCCCACCACGCACTGGGTGAAGAGGCTGTCCACGCCGCCCCCGCCGTACTGCTCGGGAAGGGCCATGGTCCGGAGCCCGACCTTGTCCGCCTCGCGGAGGATGGAGTCCATGTAGGCCGACTTCGCGGGATCCGGATTGTGATCCAAGTCCATCGCGACGGGCCGTATCACGTCCTTGGCGAACTCATGGGCCAACTGCTGCAGTGCGAGTTGCTCGTCGGTCATGTGGGCGTCAACGTACATCGCTTTTTCTCCTCACCTGCGGGGCAGAAACGCGCGCAGTCCCCAACCTGCCTTGAGAGCCATTCCTCTCCCGGAACCCCGGAAGACATCGCCCGCCCAGAACGCAAACGCCAGCAGAACCAAACAAAGGCTGATTCGCTTCACGTTGCTCCCTCCGGTTGACGCCAGGAATCGGGCTCCCTGAACCCTCCTGCCGCCCACCCGCATGGCGGATGTCCGTTCTTTCAATCCACCTCACCCGCCGATGACGGCGATTTCCTCCGGGCAGTGATTGAGCCGCTCGTACCCGTCTGCCGTGATGACATACGTCTCCCCGATGAACAGCTGCCGCCATTCGCCGGTGGCGATCATGGGATGGAGGGTGATGAGCATTCCCTCCTCGGCCCGCATCTCCGTGGACGTCATGATGAGCAGCTCGCTGAGGTCGAGCCCCGTGGTGTGGACGCTGCCCACGTCCTTCATGGCGTAGCCGTGCCCTTCGAGGACTTTCTGGGCGGCCCGTGCCATGTCCGCCAGGTCCTCTCCCGGCCTCATGTGCCGGAGAGCGGCGTGCTTCGCCTCCAGGCAGGCGGCGTGGGCGCGGCCGGCCTCATCCGGGGGCTTGCCGAAGGAGACCAGCCGGACGATCTGGTTCCAGTACCCGTCCACCCGCGGCGTGATTTCGAGGAGCGCCAGGTCCCCCTTCTGGAAGGCCCGGGAGGTGGGCGGGATCACGAAGCCCCGGAAGGCGTCTTCATCGCCGGTCCCGCGGCCCGCCCCGAGCATGTCGAAATAGGCCCCCGCCCCGGCCGAGGTCATCACGCGCTCCATCTCGGCGAACAACCCGCGCTCGGTGAGGCCGGGGCGCAGGATCTCCAGCCCCCGGGCGTAGCCCGCGTCGGCCGCCGTCGCGCCGGCGCGGGCGGGCTCGCCCGCCTCCGCGCTCTTCCGGTTCCGCGCGGAGACCACCAGGGAGGCCGCCTCCACGAAGGACTCCTTGGGGAACTGCTCCTCCAGATAGGCGAGCGCCAAGGCGGGGAGCGCATCGAGGCTGGACACCCCGACCTTGCCGGCGGCGGGCTTGTGCCCCTTCAGGAAGCGGCACGCGTCCTCGATGGGCTTCTTGGAAAGCCGCGTGTCGCCGATCCAGCCGGCGCGCATGGCGTCGATCCACTGGTTCTCGCCCGGCAAGAACACCGCCGGGCTCCCCTCCAGCGGGAACACCACCAGGCCCGTGGCGAAGATCAGGGAATAGTTCGAGAGGTAGGTGAAGTTGCCGTTCCACTGCCCGCCGACCCCGGTCGATCCGAAGAGCAAGAGGGCGCCGATGCCTTCCTTCCGCATGGCTCCCCGGACGGCTTCGAAGCGCCGGTCCCGCTCCTTCACGGTGAAACCCAAGGCCTCATCTCCTCCAAGCAAGCCGCCGCCGGGGGGCGGCGGAAGCTCCCCCTACTCGGCGTAGGCGCCGGGCGCCAAGGCCTCGATGTCCGAGACCACCTCCACCACCACGGGGCCGTTCTTGAGGGTGAGCGCCTTATCGAGGGCGCCCCTGAGGTCGCCCGGCTTCTCGACCCGGATGGCCGCCGCCCCCATGGACTCCGCTACCTTGGACAGATCCGTCTGCTTGAAGGTCCACAGCTGGCGGGAGTTCGCCTGCTGCTTCCCGCCGTAGGCCCGGGAATAGATGCCGGTCTCCTGGTTCTGGGCGCAGTTGTTGTTCACCACGAGGATGGCGTTGATGTTCCAGCGCACGGCCGTCTCGAGCTCGCCGATGTGGTACCAGAAGCCGGCGTCCCCGCTGAAGAGCACCACCGGCCGGTCCGGCAGGGCGCACTTGGCGCCGAGGGCGGCCGGGAAACCCCAGCCCAGGTGGCCGGCGCACCGGGTGTAGCCCTGCCCCGGGTGGTTCAGGTCGAGGTAGCCGCCCGTCCACATGCCCGAGTGCCCCGTGTCCGAGAGCACGAAGGCGTTGGAGGGCAGGAAGCCGGTGAGCTCCTTGCAAATGCGCATGGGGTGGATGGGGGACTTGTCCGAATTCATCAGGGGCGCGAACTCCGCCCGCCAGTCCGCCACCCGCTTCTGGCAGTGCGCCACCCATTCCTTGCGGGAGGAAGCCGTGGAGGCGTCCGCCGCCTCGATGAGCTTGCGGAGGGAGACCTTGGCATCCCCCAGGATGCTCCCCTGGAGCGGGTAGTTCCGCCCCAGGTCCTCGGGGTTGATGTCCAGCTGGACGGCGGGGATGCCGATCTTCGGCACCCGCCACATGTGGGTGGTCATGCCTCCCGCCCGCGTCCCGGCGAAGAAGACGAGGTCCGCCTCGCCCACCAGCTGGTTGGCGCTCCGGCGGGAGTAGGTCCCCACCACCCCCACGGCGAGGGGATGGTTGCCCGGGAAGAGCTCCTTCCCGTTCAAGGAGGTGGCCACCGGGATCTGGAGCTTCTCGGCCAGCTCCCGCAGCTCCTGCTTGGCGCCCGAGACGCGCAGCCCCCCGCCCGCCACGATGATGGGCTTCTTCGCCGCCCCGAGAATCCGGGCCACTTGCCGCACGTGCTCCACCTGGGGCTCGGGCCGGAAGGGCGGGCAGTGGCCGAACTGCTCCTCCACCAGCACCTCAAGGTCGGCCGAGTCCTCCTCCACCTGCCCCAGCTTCCCGCGCACCCGCAGGTGCACCGGCCCCGGCGTCCCCGTGGTCGCCGCCCGGAAGGCCTGCCGGATCAGGTCGGGGAAGCGCCGGACGTCGTCCACATAGGCGTTGAACTTGGTCACGGCCTCGAAGGCGTCGAAGTCCTCCGCCTCCTGGTAGTCGTGGCGGTAGCGGTACATCGGGTCATAGCCGCCCGTGAAGGCGATGACCGGCGAGCCCGCCAGGTAGGCGTCGCGCAGGCCGGCGGCCAGGTTCAGCCCGCCCACGATCTGGGCCATGGTGATGCCCGGCTTGCCCGAGGCGCGGGCGAAGCCGTCGGCCATGTAGACGGCGGCCTTCTCGCCGTGGGTGATGATGCGTGAGATGCCCGTCCCCTCGAGGTCCATCACGGCGAGGGCCCGGCTCAGGATGGTGGGCACGAAGAAGATGTGGGTCACCCCATACGCCTTCAGCGCCCGCGAAACATATTCCGCCCCGGTCATCTTTGGCACTTTCCGATCCTCCAGGAATGATTCCAGGCGAGGGCTCCAGGCGCCCCGCCGCCCGCCGCGGCCCCTCACCGGCCCGGGATTTGAAGCCTCCGGCGGGCCTCGTCCACCGAGGCGATTGCACGGCCCACTTCCTTGGCGATACGCACGATGCGCGCGACGTGATCCGCGTTGTCCCCCAGCACCCCCGGGTACAGGTATGGCTCATCCTCGGTCCCCACCCGGACGTGGCCCCCCTGCATGACGGCCATGGTCTCGAGGGCAATGTGGGTGGGCCCTGTGCAGCTCGTGACGTAGATCGAATCCGGCGGCAGGGCCTCCACCCGGTGGAGGAACTCCTTCATGGTGGGCGGGGACCAAGCCCCGCCGGGCCGGCCGAAGAAGCACGTCATGAGGACGGGCGGTTTCAGGAGCCCTTTCTGCAAGAGGTCGTCAATCATCCAGAGCTCGCCGAGGGAGAAGACCTCGAACTCCGGCTTGACCCCGTAGTCCGCGCACAGGCGCATCATGTCGGCGATCTCCTGGCGGGGATGGAGCATCATCATGTCCCGCTCGAGGAAGGCCATGTTGTGCGCCCCGACCGCCACCGACATCATCTCGGGCCGGTTCTTCATCACCTCGCGCCGCTGATCGAGGGTCTGGGTCGAGATCCCGTACTGGAGCATGACGCCGGAGCGGTCCCGGATGGCCTTGGTGTGGCTCTCCCACGCCTTGTAGTCCGTCGGGGGCGCATGGATGTGGGCGATGGCGGCCCCGGCCTTCCAGGCTTTCTCGACGGAGGCGGCGAGCGGCTCCGACTCCTTGAAACGGGGGGGGACGCCGGCGTGCATCGAGGTGTCCGCTGCGCATGCCGTGACGATGAGATTATCCATGCCTGTTGTTCCTTTCTGAATGAGGACCCGGCCCCATCAACGGAGCCGGAGAAGCTGACCCGCCTCGGCCGGAGTGGCAATCCCCCGGCCGAACTCTCCCGCGATCCGCGCGATCCGGGCCACAAGCTGCGCGTTGTTCTCGCAGAGCGTCCCCTCGGAGTAATAGGGCTCATCCTCGGTGCCCACCCGGACATGGCCCCCCTGGATGATGGAGACCGTCTCCAGCGCCAGGTTGGAGAGCCCCGCGGCGCTGACCGAGAATATGCATCCCTTCGGCAGGTGATCGATGCGATGCAGCAATTCCTTGAGGGTGGCCGGCGAGTAGAACCCCCCGGGCCAGCCGAAGAAAAGGGTGATGAGGAGCGGTTCCGCCACAATCCCCTTATTCAGCAGCCACTCCAGGTTCCACAAGTGGCCGAGGTTGAAGCACTCGAACTCGGGCTTCACGCCGTGATCGTTCAAGAGGCGGACCTGATCCTCCATCTCCTGCCGGGTATGCTCGATGACGATATCCCCGTCGACGAAGGCGAAATCATGGGAGCCCAGCGCCACCGAGGCCATCGCGGGGCGCAGGTGGACGATCTTCTTCCGGCCCTCCAGGCCCATGGCCGCGATCCCGAATTGGATGAGCACCTCCGGGCACCTTTCGCGGATCGCCTTGGTGAAGGGCTCCCACGTCTCCAGTCTGCCGGGGATGCCGTGGATATGGGCGATCGCGGCCCCGGCCTTGTAACTCGCCGTCACTTCCGCGGCGATGGCCTCCGCCGTCTGGAGGCGCTTGGGAACGCCGGGATGTTTTCGGGAATCCGTCGCGCAGTTGGTGATGACCAGCTTGTTCATTGATGCCCT
>JBBTDR010000507.1:0-7387 GCA_038042665.1 Nitrospinota bacterium | reverse complement strand
GGCGCTTCTGATCGGGCAGGGGCTTGAACCGGTGCTCGAGGCGGCCTTTTACGGCGGACGTCTCGGCTACCCGGTCGACGGAGAACGATGGACGGTGTTCTGGGAGTGCGTGGCGGGAGGTCTTCCGGCCCTCGCCGTTGTCACCTGGCGCGTGAATTCCCGTGGCGCCTTATCCGGGACATCGGCAGCATGAGCATCCTGATTCGCGTGATGTCGGCCGATGAATTGGCGGCCTTCGACCGGGCCGTTCGCTCCCGCTCGGCCCCGGACAGCCCCCAGGTGCTCAACCGGCTCGGCGTCGTGGCCTGCCGCAATGAGTTCTTCGACATCGCCATCGGCGCCTACGACCGCCTGCTGACCATCTACCAGTTCGACCCCAAGCTCTTCTACAACAAGTCACTGGTGCACGTGCGGCAGAAGGAGTTCGGGAAGGCCCTTCCCCTCCTGGCCCGGGCGCTCACCCTCGACCCCGAGTTCGCCCCGGCCAAGGTGCTCCACAAGAAGGTGAGGGGGTGGATGGGCCAGATGCCGGCCCCCGGGCCCGCGCCGGAAGTATAACCGCTGCGGCGGCTCATCCCCTTAAGGCATGAGAGCCGCCTGGAAAGGCATGGATCGCATGGAGCAGGACGCGAAGAAAAAACGCGGCTTCGCCCGTCACCGCTTGCCCGTGGTGATCGAGGTCCCCGAGCTGTCCGAGGTGCCCTTGGTCCCCGAGGATATCAGCTCGAGCGGGTTCGGGGTGGTGCTTCAGGCGCGGCCCGAGGAGGGCCGGATGGTGGATTGCACCCTTCAGGTGGGCGGCGCCGCCCTGCGGAACTGCCGGGCGAGGATTGTTTGGGTCCGCCGCCATGAGGAGGAGGCGGGCGCTTGGAGTGTCGGCCTTTCGGTCGAGTTGAGCCGGGAGGTCCAGGCGAAGCTCGAAGAAGCCATGCACGGCCTCAGCGCGGATTTTCTCTCGCCCGGTTGAAGAGCGCCTGTGATTCGGGGGAGAGGTTGCCGCCGGCGGCCTGCGGAGGGCGCGGGAGATGAGAACGAAACCGCGCGTCTTCCTGTGCAGCCGGATTCCAGCGGAGGCGGAGCGCTACCTCCGGGCGAGGTGCCGGCTGGAGGTGCATCCGGGGGAGGACCTGATCGGCCGCCGGCGGCTCCTGCGGGCGGTGCGCGGGGCGGAGGGCCTCATCCCCACGGTGACGGACCGGATTGACGCCGGGGTGATGGACGCCGCCCCCCGCCTGCGCGTCATCGCCAACTTCGGGGTGGGGTTCAACAACATCGACGTTGGCGCCGCCACCGCGCGTGGGCTCCCCGTCACCAACACCCCCGAGGTCCTCACCGAGGCCACCGCCGACCTGGCGTTCGCCCTCATCCTCGCGGCGAGCCGGCGGCTGGGCGAGGGGGAGCGCTGCGTGCGGGCCGGGCGGTGGAAGGGCTGGAAGCCCACCCAGCTCCTCGGCCGGGACGTGCACGGAAAGACCCTCGGCGTCCTCGGGATGGGCCGCATCGGGCAGGCGATCGCCCGGCGCGCGCGCGGCTTCGCGATGAAGGTTCTCTACAGCGACGCGCGGCGCGCCCCGGCCCGGGTGGAGCGCGAGTTGGGCGCCCGGTACGTGCCGCTGGGGAGCCTGCTGAGGCGGGCGGACATCCTCACCCTCCACGCCCCGCTCACCCCGGAGACCCGCCACCTCATCGGGGCGGCGGAGCTTAGGCGGATGAAGCGGACGGCGGTGCTGGTGAACGCCGCCCGGGGCCCCATCGTGGACGAGAGGGCCCTCGCGGCCGCCCTCCGCTCGGGGCGCATCGCGGCGGCGGGGCTGGACGTCTACGAGGAGGAACCCTCCGTCCCCCCGGCCCTCCTGGGGCTCGAGAACGTGGTGCTGCTCCCCCACCTGGGGAGCGCCACCCTCGAGACGCGCACGGCCATGGGGCTCCTCGCGGCGCGGAACTGCCTCGCCGCCCTGGCGGGGAGGCGGCCCTCCTCTCTCGTGAATCCCGAGGTATGGCCCCGGCGGAGGCGGGGATGAAGCCATGAGCGGTGAAGGAAAGCCGGAGGGGGGGCGCGCCCTCGCCGTGAACCTCGGCGAAATGGTCCGGTTCATCCCCGGGGGCATCTCCAGCCGGACCGTCTTCAAGGACGAGCGCGGCCAGGCCATCCTCTTTTGCCTGGCGCCCGGGGAGGATCTTCTCGAACACACGGCGGCCCATCCTGCGGCGGTGCACATCCTCGAAGGGTCGGGAACCTTCGAGATGGAGGGCAAGATTCACCCCGCCGCGCCCGGCGCCTTGTTTTTTTTGCCGGCGCGCCTGCCCCACGCCGTCCGGGCGGAGCCGGGAGGCAAAGGGCTGGTTTTCCTTCTCACCATGTTTCTCCTTCCGAAGTAGGGAGGCTGGCGCAGGGGGCTCCCTCCGCGGCGGCGGGGGCCGGACCGGCGCGGCTGATGTGACGCGGTTCATGGGCTGAGCCGGACGGGGAGGCGAAATTGGATCTGGGAATCCGGGGGCGGGCGGCGCTGGTCACGGGAGGCAGCCGGGGCATCGGCCGGGCGGCCGCCCTGCGGTTCCTGGAAGAGGGGGCGCGGGTCGCCATCTGCGCCCGGACGAAGGAAGGGCTGGATGAGGCGCGTGAGGACCTGGCGCGCCGCACCGGGGGCGAGGTGCTGGCCGTCCAGGCGGACACCTCGCGCGAGGCCGACATCTCCCGCCTGGCCGAGGCCGTGGCGGAGCGCTTCGGCGGGGTGGACATCCTCGTGAACAACGCGGGCACGATGAGCTCGGGCCGCTTCGCGGCGCTGACCGACGAGGGTCTCCAGAAGCAGCTCGACACCAAGCTCTTCGGCTTCCTCCGCCTCATCCGCCAGGTGGTGCCCCACATGAGGGCGAAGGGGTGGGGGCGGATCGTGAACCTGATCGGCGGAGCGGGGAAGGAGCCCGACCCCTACATGTTCGGGAGCGGGATGACCAACAGCGCCCTCCTGAACCTGACGAAGTCGCTCTCCACCGAGTTCGGGGAGGCGGGCATCCACGTGAACGCCGTCTGCCCCGGCTGGGTGGACACCGCGCTCTGGCGCCGCAACGCGGGCGGCCTCGCGGCCGAGCTCGGGGCCAAGACCGAGGAGGACGCCCGGCGCCTCGCCGCCCGCAAGAACGCCCTCAACCGCTTCGGCCGGCCCGAGGAGCTGGCGGACGCCATCGTCTTCCTGTGCTCCGAGCGGGCGAGCTACATCACGGGGGTGTCGCTGAATCTGGACGGCGGCAGGCTGAAGGCGCTATGGTGATGGGGCGCCGCCTCCGCGCATGGCGCATCGCGCGGGGGCAATAGGACAATAGGGGGAGAGAGACATGTCTGCGGATCGGCGGCAGTACCTTCGCTTCGATCACCGGCCGGGAGAGAGGACCTCTCTCTACCTCACCTCGCCCAGCCTGGCCGAGGGCCCCATCGAGCCGGTGGACTTCAGCTCGGGAGGTTTCGGGGTGGAGGTGCCCCGCCGTCCCCAGCTGGGCGAGGAGGTGGCGTGCACCCTCCACGTCAGCGGGCTCGCCATGAGCGGAATCCGGGCGCGGGTGGCCTGGACCCGCCCGGCCGGCGAGGGCGGGCACGGGTGGGCCGCCGGCCTGGCCGTCCTGATGGACGATGACGAGCGCGATCAGTTCGCCTCCGCCTTGACCGCTTTGCTCGCCGAGATCTACGCCGGGAGCTAGCCCGCCTCCGCTCCTCCGATCCGCGGCCGCGCCCGGGCCGCCTCCTGCTCACTCGCCTCTCGTGGTTCCGCGTGGGGCCCCCCTCCCCCCCGCGGCCTCGCCGGGCGGGCGGGGGGCTGAGCGGAATCCCGCCTTCTGCTATGCTGTCGCCCTCCATGTCCCCCGCGCCCAGGCGGGCGCTCATCCCGGAGGGATCCGATGACCGTCAAGGCAGTCCGCAAGAGACCCTGGTTCGCCTACTTTCCGAATGACTACCGCTGGTCCTTCATCGTCTCGATCGCCTTCCGGCGCACCCTGCTCGGGGCGGCGGACCCGGCCGAGATCTTCGAGGTCTGCGGCCGCCTCCAGAAGAAGGTGGGGGACGACAGGCTCTGGACGCGCGAGTGGAAGGCCATGGGGGAGCGGATCTACGCCATGGGCCAGGCCGAGGAGCGGGCGGGCCACAAGCTCTCGGCCTCGGGCCACTACAACCGCGCCTGCCACTACCTCCAGATGGCGGACCGCTTCGACTTCCCGAAGACGGCCGCCACGAAGGCCTACTACCAGAAGTCCATCGACAGCTTCGGCCGCTACCTCAAGCTGACCGACTGGCCCAGGGCCGAGCGGGTGGAGATCCCCTTCGAGCGGGGCAAATCGCTTCCCGCCTACTTCATCCCGGCCATGAACACCCAGAAGGCCAAGCCCCCCGCCGCGCTCTCCTACACCGGCTTCGACGGGACGAAGGAGACCTCCTTCCTCCTCTCGGGCGTCGCCCTCGCCCAACGGGGGATGAGCGTGGTGGTGCCCGACTGCCCTGGGGTGGGCGAGTCCATCCGCTTCCGGGGCATCCACCTGCGGCACGACTACGAGGTGGCCGCCACGGCCATCATCGACTGGCTGGAGAAGCGCGAGGACGTGGACGCCAAGCGCGTGGGGCTCCTGGCATCCAGCCTGGGCGGCTACTACGCCCCCCGCTCGGCCAGCATGGAGCCGCGCATCAAGGCCTGCGTCGCCTGGGGCGCGCAGTGGGACTATTACGCCATCTGGAAGCGGCGCATCGAGGCCTCCTTCAAGATCCAGCTCCCCTCGCCGGGCCATCACCTGGCCTGGAGCTTCGGGGTGAAGACGGCCCAGCAGGGCCTCAAGAAACTCGAGGGCTTCCGGCTCGACGGGGTGGTGCAGCGGATGAAGTGCCCCTTCCTCATCGTCCACGGGGAGGACGACCAGCAGATCCCCCTCTCGGACGCCCGGAAGCTCTTCCGCGCGGCGGGCTCCAAGGACAAGACCCTCCGCGTCTACAAGGGGCCCGACGGCGGCTCCCAGCATTGCCACATGGACTACCTCTCCCCCGTCATCCCCCACATGGCGGACTGGATGGCCGAGAAGCTGGGGGCCTAGGCGGTGAAAGAGGCCCTCGCGCTGCTGGGCTTCCTGTTCCTCGCCTCCGCCGCCCTCCCGCCCTCCGGGGGGGCGCAGGAGGGTGGGGAGGAGGCTCTCGCCCGCATCGCCCGGGCGGACCCGGTGCTCGCCGCCCTGCTCGAGCTCATCGCCGTCCCCAGCCCCTCGGGCCACGAGGAGAAGATCGGGGAGCTCATCCTCGGGAAGCTCCGCGCCCTGGGCCTCGACGCCCGGCGGGACGCGGCCGGGAACGTCACCGCCCGCCTCCCCGCCAGCCCGGGGATGGAGGGCGCGCCCGCCCTCCTGCTGACCGCCCACATGGACATGGTGCCGGGGGACAAGAAGGAGCCCCTGCGCCCGGTCCGCCCCCGCGTGGTGGTGATGGAGGGGGCCGAATGGATCGCCACCGACGGCGCCACCACCCTCGGGGCGGACGACAAGGCGGGGGTGGCCGTCATCCTCGACATCGCCGCCGCCTCCTGGGCGAGCGGGGCGCCCCCGTCCCCCACGGCCCGGTCGAGATCGCCCTCACGGTCGAGGAGGAGACCTCGATGCGCGGGGCGCTCTCGCTGCGCACCGGGGAGTTCCAGGCGCGCTACGCCCTGGTGATCGACGGGGAGAGCCTCTACGAGGTGGTGTGGGAGCTGGCGGGGGGCGCCGAGATCGTCATCCGCCCCCACGGGGCGCGGGGAGGGCACTCGGGCCTCGACATCCACCGCCCCGACAACGTGAACGCCATCAAGGTGCTGAGCGAGATCGACCAGCAGGTGCCCCAGGGCGTCGTCCAGCGGAACGAGCGCGGGGTGGTCACCTCCCTCAACGCGGGCCTCATCGAGGGCGGCACGGCGCGCAACGCCATCGCCCCCGAGGCCCGGCTCACCTACCTCCTCCGCAGCACCGACCCCGAGGAGGAGAAGAAGGTCATCGAGCGCATCCGCGCCACCGCCGCCGCGGCCGAGAAGAAGCACCAGGCCCTCCAGCCGGACTTCCGGGTGGAGGTGAAGGTAAATTCCTTCCTCCCCCCCTGGAAGGCGGCCACGGACTCGCCGCTGATCCAGTGGGTCCGGAAGGCGGGAGCCAAGCTGGGGGCCAAGGACATCCGCCCCACCTCCATGCACGCCGGGGCCGAATCGAACATCTTCGCCAGCAAGAAGAACGCCCGGGGGGAGACCCTCCTCCCCCTCCTCATCGGGGCCGCGAACCTCCACGGCATCCACACCACCGCCGAGCGCCTCGACTGGCGCTCCCTCATCCAGGGCCGCGACTGGGTGCTGGAGATCATCCGGACGGTGGCGGAGGAGGGGAGGTAGGGGGGGGAGTATCTATTTTCATGTGTGAATTTTTGTGAGAAAATTTTCCGAAGGATATACAAATCGAACCAGAGAGGTCCTGGAGAAAACCAACTCGAAAAAATTTTGCGGGATGGAGTCATCCATGAGACAACCCAAAGACATATTGACAGACTCTACCCTCGGGTCGTTTGTAGGCAAAATTTACGAAATTCAGTTGATAGCGGGGGAATGCTATGGCCCTTTCTACCGTGTTTCTGAAGAAAACCTTGGCAGGGACGATAATGTTGCCGAAAAATACAAAAAAAGTGCGAAGCATTCGAGGGCCGGCCTAATTAAACAATGGAAGGGGAAAAGCATTAATCCCACGAAGTTAGATGTTTTTTTAAAGAAAAACCTTAAAACAATCGAAATGGATCCGAAGTTTAGCTTGTTGGGCGAAGTTAAAAAATTCTTTCCTAAAAGCGTTCATTGTTCTATCGAAAACGATTATAGAAAGCTATCTCAAGGACGCTGGTGCGGCCTTACGAAGCCGAAGAATTTTCAGAGTGCGATCGAATTGTATCGCGTCGGACACTTAGGAACTGCTTCCCGCCTATTCCTTCATGAAATCTATTTGGAGGTGCCCACGAAGCTACCACAAGGTATTCTGCCATCCATTTTTTGCGGAAAGGTAAAGGGAGGAACCTCCTTTCAGTTGAAGCTAAACAATCACGCCATCGAGTGTGTTAGTAAGGTCAGGCAAATAGAGGAATTCGATTTGAACGCCGATGGGGCCAAGGAAGCTGAGAAGCCGTCCAAGAAGAAGGAAGGGAAACGGAAGAAACTTGCCGATCTGCGTTGGACTCACGCCGAAACTCTAGAAACCCGCTCGCGGTTGGCCTCCTTTGAGGAGGACTGGAACGCGCCAGGCATGGAAGCCTACGATGAGTTATAGTCGCGGGGACGTGGTCCTCGTCCGCTTTCCTCACTCCGACCTCATTACCTACCGCAGGCGGCCCGCGTTGGTGGTCCAGGACGAAACG
>JBBTDR010000506.1:0-3602 GCA_038042665.1 Nitrospinota bacterium | reverse complement strand
CCGCCTGGTCGGCGGCGGCGTCTTCGTCGGAGTCGCTCCCCCCGGGGGCGCCGCGCCCAGCCTCCTCAAGCCCAAGGAGCCCCCGGCGGCGCCCCCCGCCAAAGATGCCAAGGAGGAGCCCACCGGGGACTACGACCCCCTGAGCCTGGGCGAGCCCCGGCGGGTGGAGGACTTGGGGGTCCGCCCCGACTTCCTGCTGCCCCACGTCCTCAAGACGGTCGCCATCCTCGACACCTTCACCGTGAACGAGGCGGCCGAACAGCTCTGCCTCCCCGTCAAGATCACCAACGACCTGCTCGAGGAGTGGCGCAACCTCAAGTGCGTGGAGGTCGCCTCCTCGGCCAGCTACGCGGCCACCACCCGGCGCTACGTCATGACGAGCGAGGGCCGCAACCGGGCGCGCGAATACATGCGCCTGAGCGGCTACATGGGCGCCGTCCCCGTCCCCATGCCGGCTTACGTGAAGATGGTGCAGAAGCAGACGGTGCTGGGCGTGCAGGTGAACATGGACTCCCTCAAGCAGGCCCTCTCCCACCTCGTGGTGGGCGACCGGCTCTTCAAGCCCCTGGGCCCGGCCGTGAACTCCGGGCGCACCATCTTCCTCTACGGCCCGCCGGGGAACGGGAAGACGGCCATCGCCGTGGCCCTCTCCTCCCTGCTCGGGGGGGCGATCGCCATCCCCAAAGCCATCGAGGTGGACGGCTTCGTCGTCCGCCTCTTCGACCCCTCCGTCCACCGCCTCGACGACGGCCCCCAGCCCGAGGACAAGCGCTGGCTGCGCTGCAAGCGCCCGGTCGTGGTGGTGGGGGGCGAGCTCACGCTCCAGACCATGGAGCTCCAGATGGACCCCCACTCGAGCACCTACGAGGCCCCGCCCCACGTGAAGTCGAACAACGGCATCTTCATCCTGGACGACTTCGGGCGGCAGCTCGTGCGGCCGAGGGACCTCCTCAACCGCTGGATCGTCCCCCTCGAGAACCGGGTGGACTTCCTCACCCTCCACACCGGCAACAAGGTGCGGATGCCCTTCGACCAGCTCGTCATCTTCAGCACCAACATCAACCCCAAGGACCTCCTCGACGAGGCCTTCATGCGGCGGCTGCGGCACAAGGTGTACATCGGCCCCCTGGACAGGGAGGGGTTCCGCGAGGCCTTCGCCCGCGTCTGCAAGGGCAAGGGCATCGAGTTCCGCCCGGACGTCTTCGACGCCCTGATCAAGGAGGTCTACGAGGCGCAGAAGCGGCCCTTCACCGCCTGCCACCCCCGCGACCTGCTCGACCACCTGATCGACCTGGCCAAGTTCGAGGAAAAACCTCCCGAGATGAGCAAGGACCTGCTGCTGCGGGCCTGCGAGAGCTACTTCGTCGGCTTCGAGGAGGACGATTCGAGATTCGCCACCTCGGCCGGAGTGGCCGACCTGATGAAGTAGGCAATCGCCCGGGAATTCCGTAGGGGCGGCCCCCCGTGGCCGCCCCCATCGGGGCAGGCGCAGGGGCCTGCCCCTACAGGATTACGGAGAAACCGTCTGTAGGGGCGACCGGCCGGTCGCCCCTACATCTTTGCTCTCGGAATACCTGGCGAGGAACGGATGAAAGGCCACACCCCCCTCCCGCAGGTGGACTACTGGGAGTTGCCCCCCCTCTACCACCGCTGGAAGTGGCGCGTCCTCACCGCCTTCTGCCTCTTCTACATCTTCAACTACCTGGGCCGCTTCAACTTCAGCCTCGTCCAGGCCGCCGTCATCCAGGACCTGGGCGTCACCCGGGCCGACACCGGCTGGATCAACTCCTGGATGTTCTGGGGCTTCGCCCTGGGCGACCTCGTCCACGGCCGGCTCGGGGAGAAGATCGGCTTCCGCAACCTCATCCTCGCGGGGGCGGTGGGCACGAGCGTCTTCAACGTCGTGGCGAGCTTCGGGGACACCATCCCCTCCCTCGCCGTCCCCTGGGCCATCGTGGGCTTCGTGAACGCCTCGGCCTGGGGGCCGGGCCTGGGCGTCGTGGCCCAGTGGTGGCCCCGGCGCGACCGGGGGCGCGCCATCGGGCTGGTGGGCACCTCGGCCGGGATCGCCCTCCTCGTGGTCTGGGCGGCCGTCCCCTGGGTGGCGGCCACCTGGGGCTGGCGGGCGGCCCTGCGCTACCCGCCCCTGCTGGTCGGGATCACGGGGGTCCTCTTCTACCTCACCGCCCGCGACCGCCCCGCCGAGGTGGGGCTGCCCGAATACCGGGAGTCCGACCAGGTCTCGCGCGAGGCCGAGGCCTCCACCGGCGGGAGCGGCTCCGGCCTCCGGGCCTACCTGCACCTCCTCGCCAACTTCCGCTTCTTCATCGCCTGCCACGTGAAGGGCCTCGACAACGTGGTGCGCTACGGCATCGTCTCCTGGGCGCCCGTGTACTACGCCCAGGCGGGCGGCTTCACCCTCCAGCAGATGGGCTGGCTCACCTTCGCCTACCCGCTGGGCTACCTCTTCGGCCCCATCGCCGGGGGGCTCATCTCGGACCGCTACTTCAAGAGCAACCGCGCCCCCGTCATCGTCATCAGCGCCGCCATCAGCGCGGCGGCCACCCTGGGCATCGCCCTGAGCCCGGCGGACGACATCCTCCTGGCCGTGATTCTCCTCTCCGTGGGCGGCTTCTTCGTGAACATGACCCCCATCCAGGCGCTCGCCGTGGACCTCGCCGGGAGGCGCCTCGCGGGGACGGCGGCGGGGCTGCTGGACGCCCACGGCTACGTCTACGGCGCCCTTCAGGCCTGGTTCTTCGGCTGGCTCTCGCTGGCGGCGCCGGGGGGCTGGACGTGGGTGTTCCTCGTCATGGCGGCGACGCGCGTCCTCTCGGTCATCGCCATCTGGCGGGTGAGGGCCTAGCTCAAGAAATTCACCCACAGCGCCATTAATTCCCAGCACAATAGCACCACAGTAAACGTACGATTCGAAAAAAGAGAGCTCCCGATACAAACGAACAAAGAGCAAGAGAGCAAGACCATAGCTTGAATCGATTTCACCTTGTGGTAAAATCGGCAGGAGACAGCGTTACCCATCCCTCGGAGGGCACTCTATGCGCAAAGCATTCCTGTGCCACTCAAGTAAAGATAAAGAATATGTCCGGATAGTCGCGAGGCGTCTTACCCGAGCAAGAATAATATTTGATGAAATATCTTTTGAGCCGGGCGAGGACTTCAGAAATGAAATCACGAAACGTCTTGATGCCGCTTCGGTGTTCGTTTATTTTGTATCGAAGGATTCCTTGAAATCGGTGTGGTGTAATTTCGAGGTTGACGAAGCGCACATCAGAAAAATTTCGGGGTCATTAGACGGCCAGCTTTCAATTATCATTGACAGAAAAGTGAAATACGACGATTTAGCCAAATGGCTAAGGAAATTCAAGACTGTCATTCAGACTCGGCCTTCACAAGCCACTCGTGACATACAACATTCACTGTTTTCGGTTCTTTCACCCCAAGAGAAAAAGCCTTTTATCGGACGACAACAACTCCTGGCCGAATTTGTTAAATCACTCTCCACGTTTGAATCTAAAGTACCGAATATTTTTGTTATTACCGGGAGCGGTAAATGATTGACACCTCTCACGAGGCGGCGTAGC
>JBBTDR010000505.1:0-2937 GCA_038042665.1 Nitrospinota bacterium | reverse complement strand
TGTGGCGGAGGACGACCGTCTTCGGCCGGTTCGGATACCGGTCGTTGGCCCACCAATTGGGGTTGGCCTCAAATACCATTCGCTGACCCTTCGTCCATGCCTTCAGAATATAGGGACCGGTCCCGAAGGTGTTCCGTGAGATCTCGGCTTTATCCAACCCCTTCGTCTTCAGGGAGACGGGTGGGGCCCATCGCGCCAGCCGGAGGGGAAGGCCGTTGTCGGGCCTCACGGTGTGCCAGATGAAGGTATGGTCGTCGAGGATCTCAATCCGCTCGAGGGATTGAAAATATGCGCGCTGCTCCAGCGAGTTGACGATCCTCTCCATCGAGTATTTGACGGATTCGGCCGTGAAGGGGCTGCCGTCGGCGAACTTCACCCCCTTCCGGAGCCAGAACTTGTAGGCGGTCGGGCCGGTTCTCTCCCATTTTTCGGCGAGCCAGGGAAGGAGCTTTCTGGTTCCCGTCTCGGAGGAGAGGAGCGAGTCGTAGCTCCACCGCCAGACGATGTTTCCGATGGCACTGGTACCACCGTGCGGGTCCATCGTGGGGGTGTCACCGAAGAGCACAATGGTCACTTGCCCTTCGTAAGCGGAGGCCGGAGGGGCGCCCACACCGCCAGGAACGCCAGAGCCATGCTGATCAGCGCGCCGCACTTACGCATCGGAGGTCCTCCTCGCGGGAGAAAAGGTTCCCGGGCCGTTCTGGGGGGAGAGGGTTAGGCGCCTTCCCAGTCATCCTCGCTTGCCCCATGAAGACAGAGCTGTGTAAAATTGTATTCTGATTTTTCGCCCCGGGGAAGCCCGCCCCTCTCCTACCGAGGAACGGCGTCCGGCGCGGGAGGCGGGGGTCCGCGCCCCGGCCTCGCGCCCGCGGGCGGCGCGTGCATGTTTTGGCGTCCTGCGGGGGCCGTCTTCGGGATGCGTCTTCGGAAGGGAGGTTCCTCATGGCAGACGAGAACGCCGGCGGCTCCGCCTGGTGGCGCTATTTCCCGGATCACTACCTTTGGTCCCAGGTCTTCTGCGGCCTCTTGAACCTGGCCTCGATGGGGGGGACGGCGGTCTGGGAGCTGGACCAGGCGGGCAAGGCCCTCAAGAAGCGGGTGGGGGACCCCGAGGCCTGGTACGAGGAGTGGGAGCGCCAGGCCGATGCCGCCCAGGCCCTGGCCGAGCGGGAGGAGGCCAAGGGTCACGGCCAGACGGCGGCGCGGGCCTGGCTCCGCAGCTCCCTCTACCGCTGCGCGGCGGAGCGGTTCATCCACCCGGCCGACCCCCGCAAGGCGGCCTCCTACCGGCGGGCCGTGGCCGCCTGCGAGCGGGGCTACCGGGGGCTGATCCCGGGCTTCGAGCGGGTGGAGGTGCCCTCGCCGGACGGGCCCCTGCCCGCCTATTGGGTTCCGCCGCGCGAGGCCAAGGGCAAGGCCCCGGCCGTGGCCTATTTCGACGGCCTCGACGGCTCGAAGGAGTTCACCGTCCTCTGGGCGGGCCTCGCCCTGCGCGAGCGGGGCATCGGCGCCCTCTGCATCGACGGCCCGGGCCAGGGGGAGGCCCTGCGCCTGGGGAAAATCCCGAGCCGGCCGGACTACGAGGTGCCCGGCGCGGCGGCCTTCGACTGCCTCGCCGGGCGGCCGGAGGTGGACCCCTCCCGGATCGGCGTCATGGCCATGAGCATGGGGGGCTACTACGCCCCCCGCATCGCCGCCTTCGAGCACCGCTACGCGGCCTGCGTGGCCTGGGGGGCCCACTTCGACTACCACGAGGTGTGGGTGCACCGGCGGAAGGTGCTGGAGTCCGGGGGGACGGTGGCCTCCTCGGCCATCTGGCAGCTGCCCTGGGTGCTCGGCTGCCCGGACATGGACAGCGCCATGGAGAAGTGTAAGGGCTACACCCTGGCCGGGGCGGCCGAGAAGATAAGGATGCCCATCCTCATCCTCCACGGCCAGGACGACGCCATCGTGCCCGTGCGCATGGCCCACCGGCTCTACGAGGCCTGCGGCTCCCGGGAGAAGGAGCTCAAGATTTTCCGGGTGGAGGACGGCGGGAGCCAGCACTGCGTCTTCGACAACCTCCAGCTCGCCAGCAGCTTCGTCTCGGACTGGTGGATGGACCGCTTCTCCGGGAAGAAGTGAACGGATCCCCCGCGCCACAGGAGATCGCCGGAATGCCGGAGGCCCCCGCGAACACCAACTGGTTCACCTATTTCCCGGAGGACTACCGCTGGTCGGCGGCCATCTGCGGCATGACCGGCTGGGGGCGGTGGGGCGGCACCCAGGTCGGGGAGATCGACCAGGTGGGCCGCCGCCTCCGGAAGAAGCTCGGGGACGACGACCATTGGTTCAGCGAGTGGAAGCGGATGGGGGACCGGGTGCGGGCCCTCGGCCAGGCCGCCGAGCGGAAGGGCAACAAGCTCTCGGCCGCCTCCCACTACCAGCGGGCCTGCTCCTACTACCTCATGGGGGAACGCTTCCGCACCCCGAAGGACAAGCGGGCCCTGGAGGTCTTCCGCAAGGGGGTGCAGTGCTTCCTCCGCTTCGCCCGGCTCACCGACCGGCCCCGAATCGAGCCCGTCGCCGTTCCCTTCGAGGGGCGGAAGAAGCTCCGGGGCTACCTCGTCCACGCCGAGAACACCCGGAGGGCCAGGCCCCCGGTGGTGGTCTTCTTCGACGGCCTCGACGGCACCAAGGAGCTCCACTACATGTGGGGGATCCACGACCTCGTCCGGCGGGGGATGAGCTGCCTCATCATGGACGGCCCCGGCACGGGCGAGGCGGTGCGCTTCGATAAGATATACCTTCGCCACGACTACGAGGCCGCGGGCTCGGCGGCGCTCGATTACCTCGAAACCCGCCGGGACGTGGACGCCAAGCGGGCCGCCATCATGGCGGTGAGCCTGGGGGGCTACTACGCCCCGCGCATCGCCAGCATGGAGCCGCGCTACAAGG
>JBBTDR010000504.1:0-6044 GCA_038042665.1 Nitrospinota bacterium | reverse complement strand
ACTCATGGCCCGCACCCGCACCCGCCCCCTCCCCGGCGGGCGCCTGATGCGCGGGGACGCAGTCCTCTTCGGAGCCGTCCTCTCGCTGGGAGGCATCCTCTACCTGAGCCTGCGGGTGAACCCCCTCGCCGGCCTGCTGACCGGGCTGGCGGGGGCGAGCTACCTGCTCCTCTACACCCCCCTCAAGCGGGTCAGCTCCCTGAACAGCGTCGTGGGGGCGTTCCCGGGGGCGCTGCCCCCCGTGATCGGCTGGGCCGCGGCCTCGGGCGGGCTCTCGCTGGAGGCCTTCGTCCTCTTCGCCGTCCTCTTCATCTGGCAGATCCCCCACGCCCTGGCCATCGGAATGCTCTACCGGGAGGAGTTCCTCCGGGCGGGCATCCGCCTCCTGCCGGTGGAGGAACCCGACGGCCGCAGCACGGGCCGCCAGGCCGTGAGCTACTGCCTCGCCCTCCTGCCGGTGGGGATGATGCCCACCCTGATCGGGCTGGCGGGGCCGGTCTACTTCTCCGTCTCCCTGCTCCTCGGGCTGGGCTACCTGGCCTGCGGGGTTCACTTCGCCATGGAGCGCACCCCGGCGGCGGCGAGGCGGCTGTTCTTCAGCTCGCTCGCCTACCTTCCCCTCGTGCTGCTGACCATGGCCCTCGACCCGAGGGGCTTTTAGGCAATGGAGGAGCAGGCCCGCCTCCGGGCCAAGAACCGGCGGCTCGGCCTCCTCCTCCTGCTGGGGGTCATCGCGCTGGCCGCCTTCGCGGTGGCTGTCGCCGCGGTGAAGTAACGGGGTCCGCCGGATCCCCTCGATTGGAGAAGCCCCATGGCCCTGCCCGTCGCCGACTCGCCCAAGACGCCCCGCGAGGCGGCCTCCCCCCCTCCTCCTCCCCCGGCGGAGCCGCCCTCCCATGGCGGAGGCGGGAACGGGCCGGGCGACCCCATGCCCCCGGCGAATGTCCCTCTCCTCTCCAACGCCCAGTTGGCGATGATGGTGGTGATCGCGGCCGAGGTCATGTTCTTCGCCGGCCTGATCGGGGCCTTCCTCGTCTTCCGCTTCAGCGGCCGGCCCTGGCCGCCGCCCTTCCAGCCCCGCCTGCCGGTGGGGATCACGGCGGTGAACACCCTCATCCTGCTGGCGAGCAGCTGGACCATGATCCGGGCCCAGCGGGCCCTGCGGCGGGGGGACCGGCCAGACCTCGTGCGCTTCCTCGGGCTGACGGGGGCCCTGGGGGCGGTGTTCCTCCTCATCCAGGGCTACGAGTGGATGCGCCTCCTGAGCTTCGGGCTGACGGCCTCCTCGGGCGTCTATGCCTCGACCTTCTACACCATCATCGGTTCCCACGGGGTCCACGTCCTCTGCGGGGTGCTCTGGCTGCTGGGGGTCACCGCCCGGGCGGCGGGGGGGGCCTACGCTCCCGAGCGGCGGGGGGCGGTGGTGCCCTGCGGGATGTACTGGCACCTGGTGGTGGGGCTCTGGCCGGTGCTCTTCGTCCTGGTGTACCTCGTATGACCGGGGGGCCTTCGTTGACACCGCGGGGGGCGGGTGGCATAGTGGGCGCGGAGGATAAGCCCTTGAAATCCTTGTACCGCCTGCCCGCGCTCACGGCGGGCGCGCTTGTTTTCGGAGTCCCCTCCCTGGCCTCGGCCTGCGCCGTCTGCGGGCTGGACGGGGATCCGGGCTACTTCTGGAGCCTGATCTTCCTGACGGGCATGCCGTTCGCCGTCACGGCGGCGGTCGGCGGTGTTCTCGTGATCTCCAGCCGCCGCGGCCGGAGCCCCGGGCGCGGGCGCAGCGCACAGACAAAGGAGAGGGCGACTTGAGCCAAGCAGCCGCCGCACACGCCGTCGAACCCGCCGAGTCTCCCCTCACCCCAGAGAGCTGGGGCAAGCTCGGCATGTGGGTCTTCCTCGCGGGCGACGCCATGTCGTTCGGCACCCTGCTCGCGGGCTACGCCATCGTGCGGAGCATGAGCAAGAACTGGCCGGTGCCCGCGGGCGTCCTGGGCATCGCGCTGACGGCCTTCATGACCTTCCTGCTCATTTGCAGCAGCGTGACGATGGTGAAGGGCCTCGACGCCATCAAGCGCGGGGACACGCGGGGCCTCGTCAGGTTCCTGGGCCTCACCATCCTGGGCGGCGCCGTCTTCCTCGGCCTCCAGGCTTATGAGTGGACCCACCTCATCCACGAGGGATTGGGCCTCAGCCAGAACAAGTGGGGCGCCGGCCTGTTCGGGACGACGTTCTTCCTGATCACCGGCTTCCACGGGATGCACGTGACGGGCGGCGTCATCTACCTCACCTGCATCGCCGTCCAGGGGAGCAAGGGCAGGTACTCGGCCCACAACTACAACGCCGTGGAGGTCGCTGGGCTGTACTGGCACTTCGTCGACCTGGTCTGGATCCTGGTCTTCACCTTCGTCTATCTCTTATAAGAGGAGCGCGCCCCGGCGCGCGGCCCCGCCAGCGAGGGAGAGCGCGGAAACATGGCCCACAGCCATTCGCAGCACGGCGCACACCACGTCAACTACATGGCCATCTTCTGGTGGCTGCTGGCGCTGACCGTCCTGGAGATCATGGCCGGGCTGCCGGCCTCGGGGCCGTCCTACCCCCATCTCCTCAAGGGCTTCCTGCTCGTCAGCATGGCCCTGGCCAAGGCCGCCCTGGTGGCCCTCTACTTCATGCACCTCAGGTTCGAGCGGGTGGCCCTGGGCTACATCGCCATGATCCCGCTCGTGCTCTGCGTGTTCGTCGTCCTCATGACGCTGCCGGATTTCTAGGCAGCCGCCGCGGGCGGAGGCAGGACGGCCGCTGGGGGTTCCCGTTGCTCTCCGTCAGCCAGCTCCCGGCCCTCAACGCCGCGCTGAACGCCCTCGGCGCCGTCCTCCTGATCGCGGGCTACCACCAGATCCGCGCCCGCCGCGCGCGCCGCCACAGAGCGCTGATGCTCGCGGCGTTCGCGGTCTCAATCCTCTTCCTCGTCTCCTATCTCATCTACCACTACCACGCGGGCTCGGTGCGCTTCACCGGCCAGGGCTGGGTGCGGCCCGTCTACTTCGCGATCCTGATCTCCCACACCGTCCTCGCGGCGGCGGTGCCCCCGCTCGCCATCCTCACCCTCGTCCGGGCCCTCCGGGGGGACTTCCCCGGCCACCGCCGCCTCGCGCGCTGGACCTTCCCCATCTGGCTCTACGTCTCGGTCACCGGCGTCATGGTCTACGCCCTCCTCTACCATCTCTACCCCGGGCCATGAAGGGACTCCCGCGCGCCCTGCGGACGGGCCTCCGGCTCCGCTGCCCGGCGTGCCGCCAGGGGCCCCTGTTCACCGGCCGGTTCCGGATGCACCCCGCCTGCCCGCGCTGCGGCTACGTCATCGAGCGCGAGCCGGGCTACTTCGTGGGGGCCATCTACATCAACTACGCCGCGACGGTGGCCCTCTGCCTGGGGGGATACCTCCTCCTCGAATGGCTGGCCGCCCCCGGGCTGGCGGTCCAGCTGGCCCTCTGGCTCCCCGCCGGGGCGGCGCTCCCCATCCTCTTCTTCCGCCACGCGCGGAGCCTCTGGCTGAGCGTGGACCACCTCATCTCCCGAAAGGCCCAGGACGGGGGGGGCCAGGCCCGGAGCGCGCCATGAGCGGGGATTTCGCGGTCGAGGTGGAGGGCCTGCGGCGCTCCTACGGGGAGCGGGAGGCCCTTGCGGGGGTGAGCTTCCAGGTCCGGAAGGGGGAGATCTTCGCCCTCCTGGGGCCCAACGGCGGGGGCAAGACCACCCTCTTCCGCATCCTCGCCACCTTGCTGCGGCCCGACGGGGGGAGCGCCCGGATCTTCGGCGTCCCGCTGGGGGAGTCCCCCGCCGAGGCGCGGCGGCGGCTCGGGGTGGTCTTCCAGCAGCCCGGCATCGACCCCAAGCTCACCCTTCGGGAAAACCTGATCTACCACGGCCGCCTGTTCGGGATGCGCGGAGGGGCGCTGCGGGAGGCCGCCCAGGCCCAGCTCGAGCGCTTCGGCCTCGCCCCGCGGGCGGGGGAGTTGGCCGAGACCCTCTCGGGCGGGTTGCAGCGGAGGCTCGAGCTGGCCAAGGCCCTCCTGCCGGGGCCGGACCTCCTCCTGCTCGACGAGCCTTCCTCGGGCCTGGACCCGGGCGCCCGGCGGGACTTCGGCGACACCCTCGAGCGCCTGCGGCGCGAGCGGGGGACGACGGTGGTGCTCACCACCCACATCATGGAGGAGGCGGAGCGCTGCGACCGGATCGGGATCCTGCACGAGGGGAAGCTGGTCGCCCTGGGCGGGCCGGATGAGCTCAAGCGGAGCGTCGGGGGGGAGGTGAACCTGATCCGGACGGACGACCCGGCTTCCCTGCGGGAGAGGATCGAGGGCCGGTTCGGCTGGAAGGCCAGCGTGTTCGATGGAGGCGTGCGGATGGAGATCGAGGGCGCCCACGCCCTGGTGGCCCAGCTGGCCGGGGCCTTCCCGGAAGAGGTGCGCTCCATCACCTTCGGGCGGCCCACCCTGGAGGACGTGTTCATCCGCCGGACGGGCCGGCGCTTCCGCGCCGGGGGGGAGGAGGCGGCGTGAGCGCCTTCCTGCTCCCCGCCCTCACCCTCTGGCAGCGCGAGGTGGTGCGCTTCCTGCGCCAGCGGAGCCGCATCGCGGGCGCCCTCGGCCAGCCCCTGCTCTTCTGGCTGGTGATCGGGAGCGGCTTCGGCAGCTCCTTCAGGGCCGCCGGGGGAGGGGGGGGAAGCGGCTACGCCGAGTACTTCTTCACGGGCACCCTGGCGATGGTGGTGCTCTTCACCGCCATCTTCTCGACCTTCTCGGTGATGGACGACCGCAAGCAGCGCTTCCTCCAGGGGGTGCTCGCGGCCCCCGTGCCGCGCCCGGCCATCGTGCTGGGCCAGGCGCTGGGGGGCACCACCCTGGGGCTCCTCCAGGGGGTGCTGCTGCTCGCGGCCGCCCCCTGGGCGGGGGTGCCCCTCACGGCGGCGGGCGCCCTGGCCTCGGTCGCGGTGATGGCGCTGATGGGCTTCGCCCTGACGAGCCTGGGGCTGCTCTTCGCCTGGCGGATCGACTCGACCCAGGGCCTGCACTCGGTGATGAACCTGGCGCTCCTGCCCCTGTGGCTGCTCTCGGGGGCCGTCTTCCCGGCGGCGGGGGCCCACCCGGCGCTGGCCCTGCTGATGCGGATCAACCCCCTCACCTACGGCGTGGCCGCCCTGCGCCGGACGCTCTACCTGGGCCGGCCGGAGGCGCTGGAGGGCCTGCCGGGCCTGGAGGCCTCCCTCCTGGTCATGATCGTCTTCGCTCTTCTCGCCTTCCTGGCCGCCGTCCGGACGGCCGAGCGGAGCTCGGGCTAGCGCGTCCTCCCCGTGGTCGTGTCGAGCGGGTGCAGGTCCTTCACCAGGCGCTCGTCGTAGGGATAGGGGGTGTAGATGTCCGGCTCGCCCGTGGTGACGACCACGTTGTTCTCCAGCCGGAACCCGCCGACGCCGGGCTTGCCCGCGTAGGGCTCCAGGTTCGCCGTCATGCCCGGCTCGAGCTTCATCGGGTCGTCATAGGCCGCGGGGCTGAAGTAGGGGAGCTCCCAGGGGTTCGTCCCGGAGCCGTGGCCCAGGCTGTCGAGGATGTAGGGCTCGGCCGCCTTGTAGACGTCCAGGGTGGTCTTGCCCGGCCTGCACTGGGCGCAGGCGTTCCAGACCGAGTTGTAGCACCGCTGGTGCCACTCGATCTGCTCCCGGGTCGGGGCGATGTCCCCGCAGATCCAGGTGCGGGTGAAGTCCCCCCAGTAGCCGTTGAAGCAGGCGCCGATGTCGATGATGACCGGGTCGCCCATGCGGATGATGCGGTCCGAGGTGAAGCGCCGGTAGGGCGCCGTGTAGGGCCCCGAGCAGACGATGTTGGCGCACTGGGTCCACTCGCTGCCGAGGGCGGTCATCCTCTCCCAGGCCACGGCCAGCACCTCGCACTCGCGCACGCCGGGCCGCAGGAAGCCGATCGCCGTGTCCATCGCCGCCTCGGTCATGACGGTGGCCACCTTGAGGCACTCGACCTCGTCCTGGGTCT
>JBBTDR010000503.1:0-7496 GCA_038042665.1 Nitrospinota bacterium | reverse complement strand
GAGGATGGCGTTCTCCAGCTTGAGCTGGGAGAGCACCTGGGGGCCGGTCTTCCCCGGGATCTTGATGTCGAGGATCACGAGGTCGAACATCGTCTCGCGGATCTGCCCGATCGCCTCGTCCCCGTCCGCGGCGTGGGCGACCTCGTGGCCGCCGCGCTCGAAGGCGGCGCGGAGCATGTCCCGCAGGGTGGCGTCGGCGTCGGCGATAAGGATCTTGGCCACGGCTGGTTCCCGGGGATGCAACCGTCCACCGCAGATCCCCCGCGGAAGCTCCTCGATTTCCGGCGCGGGATCGTACTGAGCCGATGCGGTGGACAACAAGGGAATTCTACAACAAATCCTTGTCCGGGCGGCAAGCGGAGTCCCCGAAAAATCGGGAAACAGCGGATGTCCGGACCCGGAAGACCCAGCGGGATAGGCGCCTTTTTTCTCCGCCGCGCCCCAAAATGTGAGCTAGAGCACTTTTTCGAGGATCGCCCGGTGAGCGGCGCAGCCCACCACCCGCTCCCGCTCTTGGTGAAGGCGGGCGAGGTTTTCGCGTCCCGCGTGGTGGGACAAATCCGGAGCCCCGTAGCTTTTCTTGATCGCTGAAATCCGGTGGAAGGAGCGTTCCTGCTCCTGGGGCGGGATGGCCCCGCTTTCCAGCCCCTCCGCGATCAGGCCCCAGGCGCGCTCCTGAATCTCCTCCCGGTGGCAGATGAGGGCGAGGTCCGCCCCGGCGCGCAGGCTCTCCCAGGCCGCCTGGGCGGGGTCCGCGATCGCTCCCATCTCGAGGTCGTCCGTCACCGAGAGCCCGCCGAAGCCCAGCTCGCCCCGCAGGAGGTCCCGCTGGAAGCGCGGGGAGAGGCTGGCGGGCCGCCCGGGGTCGATCCGGGTGAAGAGGGCGTGGGCCACCATCACCGCCGCCGCCCCCGCCTCCGGGGCCAGCGCCGCCCGGAAGGGGAGGAGCTCCCGCCCGCGCAGCTCCTCCAGCGAGAGGGGGGAGGAGGGCAGGGTCTCGTGCGGGTCCGGGGCCATGCTCCCGATGCCCGGGAAGTGCTTGGCGCAGGCCGCCACCCCCGCCTCCTGGAGCCCGGCGATGAAGGCCGCCCCCAGCGCCGAGACGGCGCCGGGGTCGTCCCCGAAGGCGCGGTCCCCGATGACGGCGCAGGCCGGGTTGGTGAGGAGGTCGAGCACCGGGGCGAAGTCGAGGTTCACCCCCACCGCGCGGAGCTCCGTCCCCACCATCCGGGCGGCCTGGCGCGCCAGGGCGGGGTCCCCGAGCCTCCCGAGGCGCCGGGCGGGGGGGAGGAGGGTGAAGTCCCCCGAGAGGCGGCTCACCCGGCCGCCCTCCTCGTCGATGGCGATGAGCAGGGGGAGCCCCAGCGGGGAGCGCCGGGCCGCCCGCTGGAGGGCGTGGTTCAGCTCCAGGAGCTGGGCCGCGCTCTCGATGTTGCGCCGGAAGAGGATGACCCCGCCGACCCGGCCCGCCTCGATCCGCTCGATGAGGGAGGGCGGCGCGGAGGCGCCCGGGAAGCCGGCCATGATGTGCTGGCCGGCCCTCACCTCGGGGAGGGGCGGAGCCGTGGGCATGGGCGCGTCAGCGCATCCGGGCGATGGTGAAGCCCTCGGCCAGCCGGAGCCCCGCCGCCCGCCCCACGTCCTCGCAGCGCTGGCGCACGCGCTTCTCGGTCACGCGGAGGGTGCGGATCTGGCTCTTGTGGCAGCCGATGGCCTTGATCTTCTTCCGGAAGACGGCCTCGACGTCCACGAAGAAATCCGGCGCGAGGGCGTTGGTGTAGAGCAGGATGTTCACGTGGTGGGCCCGGATGCCCGCGCAGCCCAGCTCGGGCAGGAAGTTGTCGTCCCGGGCGTAGATGATGCCCTTGAAGGTGGCGTGGCCCACCGCCTGGTGGTCCGGGTGCTGGTAGTGGGGGCGCCAGGGGTCGTGGGTCACCACGGTGTCGGGCTTGAAGTGGCGGATGAGGAAGGCGATCTGGTTGCGGAAGGCGCGCTCGTCCTCCAGCTCCCCGTCCCGGTGGCGCAGGAAGATGGTCTCCTTCACCCCGAGCGCCTTCGAGGCCGAGAGCTGCTCGGCCTCCCGGACCTGGGCCAGGCGAAGGGGGCTCAGGCTGTCCTTTGTCCCCTTGTCGCCGTTCGTGCAGACCACGGTGCGCACCACGGCGCCATCCTCGGCCCAGCGGGCGATGCTCCCGCCCGCGCCCAGCTCCGCGTCGTCGGGATGGGCGATCACCACCAGGATGTTCTTGAACTCGGACCGGGTCACGTTCCCTCCTTCTTCTTCGGTGTGAGAGTCCGCCGGGCGGCGAGCGGCCGGTTGCACCCCTTCCGGGCCGGGGTCTTCCTCCGCCCCCGCGCGCGGAGCAGGTGGCTCCAGGCCCGGGCTTCTTTTTGGGCGATGGCGGCCCAGGAAAATCCCGCCGCCCGCCGCCTCGCCGCGCGCCCCATCCGCGCGCGCAGGGCGGGGGCGTCGAGGAGCCCCAGGAGCGCCTCCGCGAAGGCGGGGATGTCCCCGTCCGGGACGAGGAGGCCCGTCCGCCCGTGCGCCACCGCCCGGGGGAGCCCCCCCACCCGGAAGGCCGCGGCGGGGAGCCCGCAGGCCGCCCCCTCCAGGGCCACGAGGCCGAAGGACTCGAGGCGGGAGGGGATGGCGAGCGCGTCCGCCGCCGAATAGAAGAGGGGCAGCTCCTCCTGGGGCCTCGCCCCGAGGAAGCGCAGGTTCTCCTCCACCCCGAGCGCCCGTGCGCGGGCGAGCACCCGCCCCACCTCGGCCCGCTGGCTGGGGGATGCGAAGTCGCCGGGTGAGCATCCCTTGGCCGCGCTCGCCTTGCGGCCGGGCTTCAGCCCGCCCCCCACATGGAGGGCCAGAACCGGAAGGCCGGGCCGCGCCCTCCTCACGAGGGCCAGGGCCTCGGCCAGGCGGTCGAGGCCCTTCACGGGCTCGATGCGGCCTACGCTCAGGATGATCCTCGCCTCCCGGGGCAGCCCCAGCCGCCGCCGGGCCTTCGCGCGGGGATGGGGCGAGAAGCGCGCGGGGTCCACCCCGCAGGGGATGACGCGGATGCGCCTCTCGTCCGCGCCCAGGTGCTTGGAGAGGAAGCGGGCCTCGTCCTCCGAGGAGACGAAGATCGCCTCCGCCCGGCGGGCGAGCCGCCCCTCGGCCCGCTCGCGCGCGGGGCTCTCCTTCTCCTCCCCCGCGCCGAGGCGGGCGTTCTTCTGCCTGGCCACGGTGTGGAAGCGGAGGACGAGGGGCGCCCCCCATTCGCGCGCGAGGAGCTCCCCCGCCACGCCCGAGAGCCAGTAGTGGCAGGAGAGGACGCCGTACCCTCCTCCTTCCTTCGCCGCGAAGGCCGCGACGCCCTCGGCGAAGCGGCGGGCGTGGGGGAGGAGGAGGTTCTTGTGGAGGTCGCGCCGGGGCCCGGCGGGGATGCGGATGAGCCGGGCGCCGGGGGCGATCTCCGCCACGGCGGGGGCCCGCGGATCGGAGGCGCGGGTGAAGACGTCCGCCTCCACCCCCAGGGCGGGCAGCGCCCGGGCCACCTCGCGCACGTAGACGTTCATCCCCCCGGTCACGTCTCCCCCGAGGGGAGCGAGGGGGTCGGTGTGCATCGAGAGGAGGGCGGCGCGGAGCCGGGGGCGGCGGGTCATGCCGCTCACGCCTGGGCCCGCGCGAGGCGGACGCGGAAGATGGGCTCGTCCTTCGCGCCGAAGGTGTACTTGTAGGCTTCGTCTCCGCGCAGCAGGTCGAAGGAGGCGCGTCCGCCGTTGATGGCCTCCTCGATGTTGTGGGCGAGGAGGACGAGGCCTGCGCTGAGGCCGCGCTCGTTCGGGTCGTAGCCCGAGTTGTAGAGGTAGATGCGGTCCTCGAAGTCGAAGGCGAAGTTGGCGGCGGCCGGGTGGCCATCCACCACGAGGAAGGTCAGGTCCAGCCAGCCCAGGCGGAGCATCTCGCGCGCCATCTCGCGGAAGAAGGCCCCGCGCGCCTCGTTCCAGAAGTCCGCCTTGTCGGGATGGCTGAGGGCGTGGAGGCGGACGAACTCCGCCAGGTCCGCCTCCAGCTGCTCCTCCCCCAGGGTGCGGCGGAACTCGAGGCCCGGCTGCATGAAGGCCTTGCGGAGCTTGCGGCGCAGCTCGCGCTCGTCCCGGGCGTCGAGCATCCCCACGTAGTCCTCCCAGCTCCCCGGGAGCGGGATGACGGGGCAGACCTCCTCCCGCTCGGCGCCCGCCCGGCCCCGGGCGGGGCCATCCGCATCGGTGAGAACCTTGAGAGTGGGGGAGCCCTCGGGCAGCCCGCGCACCAGCATCTCCTTCCACGCCGGCCCCTGGGGGCCTTCCAGGTGGGCGAGCAGGGCCGTCCAAACCTCGGCCTCGGCGCCGGGCAGCACCGCGATGTCGAGGTAGTCCGAGAGGACCTCGCCCCCCGTGAGGCGGAGCAGGCCCTCGCCGTTCACCGTGAAGGGCGCCACCGCGATGAGCTCCCCGCCCGGGCGGCGCGCCTCGCAGAGGTGCAGGGCCCCCGAGCCCAGGTGCTTCCACCAGGCCAGGTGCCAGGCGGGGTCGTAGAAGGGATGGCTCGGCTTGGCCTTGGCGAGGAGCGCCCGCCACTCGCCGGCGAGGGCGGTGAAGGCCTCCGGCGAGGCGTGGGCGCGCACCTCGCAGCGGCCGGCCTCGGGCCGGCGGGCGCCTTGGGAAGGAATGGAGCAGCCAGACGTCATCGTCGCCTCGTGTTCGCCCCGCGATCCGGAGCGGGATCGGAAATTCTAAGAACCGGGGAGCGGGGGGTCAACGCCGGCGGCGCGGTCACGGGCGGCGGACGAAGGCCGCCGGCGGATGGCCCTTGAGCGGCGGCAGGAGCCGCGGCCGGCCGAAGAACAGCACGCGCCGGAAGATGAGGGTCTGGAACTGGGTGAACCCCGCCTTGAAGACCCCGCGCCGGGAGGCCATGTTGCCCGCCTCGACGAAGATGGTCATGCGCGTGAGGCCCTCCTCCCGCCCGTCCTCGAGGGCGCGGCGCAGCACCGAGGGGTAGAGGTTCCGCCCGCGCCAGCCCTCCAGGGTGAAGGCGTCGTAGAGGTAGACCTCGCCCGGCCCCGGCTGGACGGCCATGGAGATCTCGTCCAGCCCCACCGGGCCCACCGCCCCCCAGATGTAGCTCACCGGCCTCCCCCGGTGCAGGGCGAGGTAGCACTTCTCCCCCCGGGCGTAGCGCTCGGAGGGGAGGATGGAGCCCTGGACCTCGAAGATGAGCTCGCGGCCGGGATGGGCGAGGTCGAGCACCTTGTGCTCCACCTCGATGCGCGCCGGCCGGGAGGGAATCTCGCCGGGGAAGAGGAAGTCGTACAGGCAGAGCTCCACCCGCTTGTAGAGGAGGCGGGCGAGAGGGTGTTTCACGAAGGGCGGGCCTCCACCCGCTCGAGGGCGTCCAGGAAGGGCCCGAGGAGCTTCCCCAGCGCCGCCTGCCCGGGCAGGCGGGCCAGGTGCCCGCGCACCGAGCGCACGGTGGGCGGGATGCTCGGGAGGTAGAACGTCTTGCCTCTCTCGGCGCGCTGGAAGGCGAAGGTGCCGATGGCCTTGAGGTTGCGCTGGAGGGCCGTGGCGGCGAGGGCGGCGCGGAAGGCATCCGGCCCCCCCATCTCGCGCGCGGCGCTGGCTCCCTCCCGGAAGCGGCCGGTGAGGAGCTCCCTCGCCTCCCCGGGCAGCCCGGCGTAGCTGTCGAAGACGAGGGAGGCCAGGTCGTAGGCCGCGGGCCCCTGCCGGGCGTCCTGGAAATCGAGCACCATGAGCCGCCCGCCCGGCCCCGCCATGAGGTTGCGGCTGTGGTAGTCGCGGTGGGTGAGGCGGAAGGGCTGGCGGCAGCACGCTTCCGCCAGGGCGTCGAAGTGGGGCGCGAAGCGGTCCTCGGGGGCCTCCATGCCGAGCAGGGCCTCGAAGGCCCAGCGGCGGGTGTGGTGGAGCTCCCGGGCGAAGAAGGCCGGGTCGAAGGCCCGCCGCAGGGCCGGGCCCGAGGGCGCGCGCCTCCCCTCCTGGAGCGCGATCAGGAGGTCCACCGCCGTTTCGTAATAGGGCCGGCAGGCCTCCCAGCCCGATCCGTTCCAGAGGTCCTCGAGGGAGCGGGGCCCGCCGTCCTCCAGGAGGATGAGGCCCGCCTCCGGCTCCAGGGCGTAGATCGCCGGCACGGGCTGGCCGAGGGCCGCGAGGTGGGCCCGCGCCTCGAGGAAGGGCAGCTCCCCCGGGTCGAAGGGGGCGGAGAGGATCATCCCGATGGAGCTTCCGGGCCCCGCGCCGGGGTGATGGAGGCGGGCGTAGCGGCGCTCCGAGGCGTCCCCCGCGAGGAGGACGGCCTGGGCCGCGGGGGCGCCGAAGCGCTCCCCGGCCATCCGGCGGAGCCGGGCGAGGGCGAGCTCCGCCCCGGCGGCGGCGGGCCCATCCCAAGCGGCGGGCCGCTTGGGCGGTGGCGGGCACCGCCACCCGGCGGGGGAAGGGGCGCTCACCGGGCCGCGTCCTCCGGGGGGGGAGAGGAGCCGGGAGGCCGCTTGCGCGAGGCGGGCGAGGGTCGCGCGGCGGGGCTCCTCGCGCCGCTTGATCTCGAAGGTGAGGGCGCCGCCGTAGTGGGCGGCCTCCAGCGCGCCCCTGAAGGCGCTCCAGTCCACCCCGCCCTCGCCGGGGATGAGGTGCTCGTCCCGGCGGCCGTCGTTGTCGTGAATGTGGGTGGCGGCGCAGAGGGGGGCGAGGCGGGCGAAGGCGGCGGGGGCGTCCTCCCCCTCGGTCAGCCGGGCGTGGCCCGCGTCCAGGCAGGCGCGCAGGCGCGGGTGATTCATCCGCCCGAGGAAGGCCGCGAGGCCGGCGGGGCGCCCCAGCGGGGCGGGGATGTTCTCCACGGCGAGGGTGAGGTCCAGGCGTTCGGCCAGGGCGAGGAGCCGCTCCAGGCTCGCTTGGAGGGCCTCCCAGGTGTCCCCCGCGCCCGCCTGGCCGGGGGCGCAGGGATGGAGGACGGCCACCCCCGCCCCCGCCTCCCGCATGGCGCGCATCGAGGCCTCGGTGCGGGCGAGGGCGTCCGCGCGCGCGGCCTCCCCGGGGTGGGCGAGGGAGAGCCAGCGCCCGGCCCGGGCCTCGGCGAGGCCGGCGTAAAAGGGGGCGTGGAAGGTGGCCGGGGCGAGGGAGAGCTCCTTGAGCCAGCTTTTCAGGTTCGAGAGGGCGGCGGCGTCCCCCGCGTCGAAGTGGGGGGTCATGGCCCAGAGCTCCACCCGCCGGAAGCCCGCCTCGGCGGCCTCGCGCAGGTGAGCGAAATCCAGCGTCTCATAGGCGAAGAGGTGGGCCGAGAGGCTGAAGTTGGCTTCCAAATGCGGCCTTTCCCGGAACCGGGCCGAAGGTTCAGGGAGGGGATTATAGGCCCGGCCTCCGGGGAGGGGCAACGCGGGGAGGGGGCGCCCTCCGGCGCGCCGCGCTTGGCGCGCGTGGGATGCGGGGGGACGGAGTTGAACCGCCGGGGCGGGGAT
>JBBTDR010000502.1:0-4155 GCA_038042665.1 Nitrospinota bacterium | reverse complement strand
GCGAGGAACCTGCTTGTGCACCAGCGGATTCCTCAGCCGCGGAGCCTGTCCTGAGTCCTTCGCTTCACTCAGGATAAACTCCGCGAAGAGCTCCCTCGGAATGACATCCTTTGCCCGTCTTGCAAACTGACCCACTACCCAGAAACAGCTTTCAAAAGTGGAAACCAGAAACCAAAGACTGTCATTCCGAGCGCCAGCGAGGAACCTGCTTGTGCACCAGCGGATTCCTCAGCCGCGGAGCCTGTCCTGAGCGCAAGCGAAGGGCTCCTTCGGAATGACACCTTGGGCCGGTTGCTCCTGCAAGGTATTCCTGGGGCACGACACTAGCGGCGCCGCGAAGCGCGGATGCGAAGAAGGGCCGGGGGCCGCGCCGCCTCCGGCCCTTTTGCTTTCGCCCGTGCGTCCGAGGGAGGGCGGGAGCGCCCGGCTAGGGGCGGAGCAGGGGGAGGAACTGGCTGGTGAACACGCCCGTGAGGGGGGCGCTGGGCTTGGCGAGGGGGAGCTTGCCCATGAGGGACTGGAAGTGCCGCAGGCGCTCCTCCTCGAAGCGGCCCAGCCCGGCGCGGCGGGCCTCGGGCGGATAGATGAGGCCCATCGCCTCCCGCCACTCCGCCCCGTTCCGCTCCGGTCCCAGGGCGGGGTTCACCTTCAGGAAGGCGTCGAGGGCGTCCTGGGGCCGGCCGAGGGCGTCCGCCGCCGCCTGGGCCACGGCCCCGGCGAAGGCCTTCACGCGGGCGGCGTCCTGGGCGATCTGGGCCTCGGTGGTGACGAGCACCAGCCCGTAGGGGTTCACCCCGGCCTCGGCGTAGGGGAAGAGGGCGATCTCCTTGCCGGCCGCCTTCGCCGCGTCGCGGTACTGGTGGGCCGCCAGGGAGGAGGCGGCCACGGCGTCCACCCGGCCCTCGATGAGGGCGGGGAGGAGCTGGTGCGGGGCGAGGTCCTCCCACTGGACCTTGCCCGGGCCGAAGGGGGGCGCGGGGCGCAGCTCGGCGAAGAGCAGGCGCGCGAAGGAGGAGGGGGGGCCCCCGATCCGCTTGCCCGTCAGGTCCGCCAGGCGCTGGAGGTCCGGGCGCCGGAGGGCGATGAGGGCGCCGGCCCCGCGGGAGAAGTAGGCCATGACGGCCACAAGGTGGATCCCCGCCCCGCGCAGGGCGTACACCTCGGCCGCCTCGGCCAGGGCGAACTGGGCGCTCCCGCGGTGGAGGGCCTGGAGGGCCTCCCGGCTCCCCCGCGCCGAGAGGATCTTCACCTCGAGCCCCGCCCGCCGGAAGTGGCCCGCGCTCTGGGCGTAGTAGAGCGGCACATGGGCCCCGCCGGGCAGCCAGTTCAGGGTGAGGGTGGCCTGCTGGGCCGCCTGGACGGGCGGACCCCACGCGGCCAGGACGAGGGCCAGCGCGAATGCGGCCGGGCGCGCGGCGGCGAGGGTCCGCGGGGAGACCCGGGGGGGCATGGAGGGCTCCTTCCGGCGGGAGGGCCAGCGGGAGGGGGGAGCGCGGCCGGGACAGTAGGGCGCCGGGTCCCGGCCCTGTCAAGGCGCGGGCTCTCCCGGGCGCCTCGCCGCCTTGACGCCCCGCGCCGCCGAACCTAGAGTATGGGGCCTTTCGCGGCGGCGAGGCCGGGGACAGTCAAGCGGTTCCTGCGCTTCGCGGTCTTCACGCCGGTCCGCTTCGCGAAACCATTCAGACAAGGAGGGCGAAAGCCATGAAGGCGGAGGAGCTCCTCAAGGGCCTGAAAATCTACTATGACGCGGACGCGGACCTGAACCTTCTCAAGGGCCGGACCATCGCCGTCATCGGCTACGGCAGCCAGGGCCGGGCCCACGCCATGAACCTCCAGGACAGCGGCGCGAAGGTGGTGGTGGGGCTGCGCAAGGGCTCCCGCCGCTGGAAGCAGGTGGAGGAGGATGGCCTCGAGGTGCTGGAGACGGCCGAGGCCGCCAAGGCGGGCGACATGGTCGTGATGCTCGCCCAGGACCACCTCCAGCCGGCCATCTGGCGGAACGACATCGAGCCCCACATGAAGGAGGGCCAGGCCCTCGTCGTGGCCCACGGCTTCAACCTGAACTACGGCCAGATCATCCCGCCGAAGCACCTCGACGTCTTCATGATCGCCCCCAAGAGCCCGGGCCACACCATGCGCTTCCAGTTCGAGGACGGGCGGGGGGTGCCGGGCCTGGTGGCCGTCTTCCAGGACTTCACCGGGAAGGCGAAGGACTACGCCCTCGCCTACGGCAAGGGGGTGGGCTGCGCCCGGGCGGGGATCATCGAAACCACCATCGAGGAGGAGACCGAGACCGACCTCTTCGGCGAGCAGGTGGTGCTTTGCGGCGGCATCACCGAGCTTATCCGGGCGGCCTTCGAGACCCTGGTCGAGGCGGGCTACCAGCCCGCCCTGGCCTATTTCGAGTGTCTCCACGAGGTGAAGCTCATCACCGATCTCATCTACCAGGGCGGCATCACCATGATGCGCTACTCGGTCTCGGATACCGCCGAGTACGGCGACATCACCCGGGGCAAGGTGATCATCGATCAGGGCACCCGCGAGCGGATGAAGAAAGTCCTCTCGGATATCCAGACGGGCAAGTTCGCCTCCGAGTGGATCAACGAGAACATGGTGGGGAGGCCCACCTTCACCACCATCGTCCGCAAGGAGAAGGAGCACCCCATCGAGCTCGTGGGCGCCCGCCTGAGGGCCATGATGCCCTGGATCCAGGAGCGGGAGGTGAAGTAGCCCCGCTCCCGGCCGCCCCTCCGCGAGCGCGCCGCCCCCGGCGGGAATGTTTTCGGCCGGGGGCGGTTGATTTATGGGAGATTACGTGAAATCGGAAAAAATTATCTCAAATAGGGTCTGTTCCGGTTGAAAATCGCACCCGGAGGGTATAATCTTAAATACAAGGAGGGTCGGCCTAACCCTCGGGCGGACGGAGGTCGGAATGAGCCCAAGGCGGGCAAAGTTTTTCATCGCCGGTCTGATCGTGGCCGGTGCTTTCCTCTATCTGGGCGTCACGGGTTTCCAGAGCGAAAATCTCGTCTATTTCATGACCGTTGACGAGGCCGCGGCCAAAGCCGCGAGCTTGGACGGGCAGGGCATCCGCGTCCAGGGCAAGGTGGTCCCCCGGTCCATCGCCCGGAATCCCCAGGCCATGCAGCTGGCCTTCCGCCTCCAGGGCGAGAAGCGGACCCTGGCGGTGAGCTACAGGGGCGTCCCCCCGGACCTCCTGGAGAACGGCTTTCCGGTCATCGCCGAGGGCAAGCTGAACGAGCAGGGCATCCTGGTGGCCAAGAACCTGATGGTGGCCTGCCCCTCGAAGTTCGAGGAGGCGAAGGGAGAGGGCAAGGGCCTGCCCAAGGACCACCAGAAGCTGGTCGACCAGGCCGCCCAGGAAAGCCGCCCCGCGCCCCACGGCAACTAGGGCATTCCCCGCCGCCCTCCGCGGCGTTGACCCGGCACCGCCACCGCTCCTTCGAGGGAGAGCCCCGTGGTTCTCATTGACCTGGGCAACTACGGCATCACGGCCGCCTTCATCCTGGCCATCTTCAGCGCCGCCGCCTCGGTGTGGGGAGGGCTCCAGCGGCGGGCGGACCTCGTCCAGGCCGGGCGCAACGCCGCGGTCGCCGTCTTCGCCCTGGTCGCGGCCGCGAGCGCGGCCCTCATCTGGCTCCTCCTCGCCCGGGACTACCGGGTCGAGTACGTCGCCTCGCACGTGGACAACGCCCTGAACGCCTTCTACCGCTTCAGCGCCTTCTGGGGCGGGCAGGAGGGGAGCCTGCTGCTCTGGGTGCTCCTGCTCTGCGTCTTCGCCGCCGTCGTCATCCGCCAGAACCGCACCCGCAACGCCCCCCTCATGCCCTACGCGACGGCCACCCTGATGGTGACGGCGCTCTTCTTCCTCACCATCCTGACCTTCATCACCCCGCCCTTCAAGACGCTCCCCGTCCCCCCGCCGGACGGCAAGGGGCTCAACCCCCTCCTCCAGGACTGGGGCATGGTCATCCACCCGCCCATCCTCTACCTGGGCTTCGTGGGCTTCGCCGTGCCCTTCGCCTTCTGCATCGGGGCCTTGGCGAGCGGCAAGCTAGACACCCACTGTATCACCTCGACCCGCCGCTGGACCCTCTTCTCCTGGTTCTTCCTGGGGGTCGGCCTCCTCCTCGG
>JBBTDR010000501.1:0-2436 GCA_038042665.1 Nitrospinota bacterium | reverse complement strand
CCGCGCGGGGATGCCCGTTTGCGCTTTCAGGCCTTGGGCGCCTGGGCGTCCGGGGCCGGGAAGCTCCGGGGCCAGGCGGCGAGGATGTCCTCGAGGTAGCGCTTCACCTTGGCGGGGTCGAGATGGACCGAGCGCCGGATCTGGTTCACCTCGTCCTCGGCCTCGAGCGGGATGTGCAGGGCGTCCATGAAGCGGTTGTACATGTTGAAGTAGGCGATCATGAGGGTGAGCTCGACCGCCTCGTCCTCGGAGAAGTGCTCCCGCACCTGCCGGTACACGTCGTCCCGCGCCCGGGCGGTGTTCCGCGTGACGTGCTCGGCCCAGAGCACGGCCGCCCGCTCGCGCGGGGAGAGAAGCGGGGAGCTCATGTAATCCTCCGCGCCGATGGCCTGGACCTGCTCCTCCGTGATGCCCGCCGCTTGACCAAGGGCGGTGTTGTGGGCCAGTCAGTAGGCGCAGCCGTTCAGCCGGCTGGTCTTGATGATGGCCACCTCCTTGATCCGCGAGGAGAGGAGGCTCCCCGCCCCCTCCCGCTGGAGCACCGCGTTGAGGGGGAGCATCACCCGGGCCACGTGGGGGGTGTGGGCCAGGGCGCGGTAGGAGTGGGGCACCCGGCCGAGCATCTGGGCGACCGCCGCGTAGAGATGGGCGGTGGCCCCATCCGCCTCCCCGGGCTCGATCAACGAAACGCGCTTCATCCCTTCCTCCTTGGGCGCCCCCCGCGCGGGGGGCCGCTCAATCCGCGGAGCCGCCCTTCCCCCGGGCCAGCTCCCCCTCCAGCCAGGCGCGGAAGGCGGCGAGGGCCCTCCCCCGGTGGCTGATCCGGTTCTTGGTCTCCAGATCCAGCTCCGCCACCGTGCGCCCCAGCGGCGGGAGGAAGAGGAGAGGATCGTACCCGAAGCCCCCCTCCCCCCGTGGCGCCCGGAGGAGCCTGCCGGGCAGCTCGCCCTCGAAGAAGCCGAACCACCCGTCCGGCCGCGCGAAGGCCAGCACGCACACGAACCGCGCCCCGCGCCCCGCCTCCTCGACGCCCTCCAGCCGCTGGAGGAGGAGCCGGTTCCGCCCGGCGTCGTCGAGGCCCTCCCCGCCGAAGCGCGCCGAGCGCACCCCCAGCTCCCCCGGCAGGGCCTCGGCCTCGACCCCCGAGTCGTCCGCCAGGGCCGGGAGGCCGCTCGCCCCGCAGGCCGCCCGGGCCTTGAGGAGGGCGTTCCCGGCGTAGGTGGAGCCCGTCTCCTCCACCTCGAGCGCGAAGCCCGCCTCCCCGGGCGTGAGGACCTGGACGGGGAGGCCCCCGAGGGCGGCGCGCACCTCGCGCGCCTTGCCCGGGTTGCCGCTCGCCAGGACGATCTTCACACCGCGGGGAGGTGCTTCGCCTGCAACTTCAGGAGCCGGGCGATGCCGCCCTCGGCCAGGCGGAGGAGGCGGCCGAGGTCGCGCTTGCCGAAAGGCGCCTTCTCGGCCGTGCCCTGGAGCTCGACGAAGCGGCCGCCGTCCGTCATGACCACGTTCATGTCCACCTCGGCCTCGGCGTCCTCGGCGTAGTCGAGGTCGAGGAGGGGCCTCCCGCGGACGATGCCCACGCTCAGTGCCGCCACCGCCCCCGTGAGGGGGCTCCCCGCCAGCTGCTTCTTCCGGACGAGGGCCGCCACGGCCCGGGCGAGGGCCACGTAGCCCCCCGTGATGGCCGCGCAGCGGGTGCCGCCGTCGGCCTGGAGGACGTCGCAGTCGATGTAGAGGGTCCGCTCGCCGAGGAGGGCGAGGTCCACCACCGCTCGCATGGAGCGCCCGATGAGGCGCTGGATCTCCATCGAGCGGCCGCCCCGGGTCCGCTCCCGCGGGACGCGGACCGCCCCGCTGCCGGGCAGCATGGCGTACTCGGCCGTCACCCAGCCCTCCCCGCTGCCCTTCTTGTGGGGGGGCACCCGGTCCTCCACCGTCGCGGTGCAGAGCACCCGGGTGCCGCCCATCTCGACGAGGCAGCTCCCGGCCGCGGTGCGGATGTAATCCGCGCGGAAGCGGACGGGGCGCATCCCGCCGGGCGGGCGCCCGCCGGATCGCGCCGGAAGTTTTCGGGATTTCGCCTCCGGGGCGCGGCCCATTGCTCCTCCCTCATGGCTCCCCGGCGCGGGGAGGCAACGGGCATCTTACCGGCGGGGGAGGCAGCGCACCACCCTGCGGGGTGGTGTCCCAATTTGGGATGGGTTTGCCTGCCATGCCGTAGGGGCGGTTCGCGAACCGCCCCTGCCCTCAGGACAGGCTCCGCGGGGCGGCTGCGGTTCAACAAGCAGCTTCCTCGCGCCGATGGCGCTTCGGAATGACAGGAAAATGCAGTGAGTTAGGACACTACCCCCCGCGGAGGGTGGGAGGGGCCTCAGGCGCGGCGCGGCTCGGGGGCGGCCTCTACCGCGGAGGGCGCGCCCTCCATCGGGGAGGGCG
>JBBTDR010000500.1:0-2397 GCA_038042665.1 Nitrospinota bacterium | reverse complement strand
CGAAGGGCTCGGGATGACAAGCCGGTTTCCCGCATGGCCACATCGGGCCCGGCGCCCCGCGAGCCTTTACATGGCCCTGGGGGCATTTTACCATGGGGCGACCTGGCAGCCGGTTCTCCGAAATCATCCATCGGGCAGGGTTCTGCGGGGCGTCCCCGCGCGGTTTTGTGGACCTCACTCAGGAGGCGAGTCATGGCGAGGAAGGCGCAGGCGAAGGCGGCGGTCAAGCGGGACGGCGGCGGGAAGCCCCCCACCTGGGACACCCTCATGCCGCTGCCCTCGAACCCCAAGACGGGGGAGACGGCGAACGACTACTACATCCTCGACTGCGAAGTGCACGTCATGCCCGAGGACTACCGCCGCTTCATCCAGTATTTTCCGGGCACCAAGACCTTCGAGTACGCCCACAAGATGTGCAACTGGTGGCAGTGGGTGGACCACCGCACCGGCAAGCAGGCGGCCATCCACCCGGGGATGGACTGGCACATCGGCAAGATCATCGGCGACATGACCCGCTCGGGGGTGGACCAGATCACCTTGATGCGCGAGAGCTTCATCGACACCGCGGGCGACAGCGCCCCCTTCTCCACCAACCAGCACGTCATCGACGCCATCGAGAAGTACCCCGACCGCGTCATCGGCATCTCGAACGTGGGGCCCTTCTCCAAGCGCAAGACCAAGGACGTGCTCTGGGAGCTCGAGTACCTCCACGACAACTACAACTTCAAGTTCACCAAGTTCTACCAGCCCGAGGACTGCCCCATCAATGACCGCCGCCTCTGGCCCGTCTACGAGATGTGCCAGGCCAAGGGCATCGTCTGCTACTTCCACACCGGCATCACCATCCGCCTGGGGCCCACCCGCTACACCCTGCCCATCCTCCTGGACGACGTGGCCTCGGACTTCCCGGACCTCAAGATCGTCGCCTACCACGCCGGCTACCCCTACTGGGAAGACCTCGTCATGCTCATGTGGAAGCACCCCCACATCTACGTCTCCTACTCCATCCTCTTGCCCTGGCTCATGCGGGCGCCCCACCGCTTCGCCCACATGGTGGGCACCACGCTGCAGATCGCGGGCTACAACCGCTTCGTCTGGGGGAGCGACTGGCCCGCCTCGGACCCCTACCAGGCGGTCGAGGCCATCCTGAAGCTCGAGATCGACGAGGAGTTGCAGGAGAAGTGGGGCTACCCCCCCATCACGAAGGAGCTCAAGGCCGAGTTCCTGGGGCTGACGCTGGCGAGGCTCGCGGGCATCGACCCCAAGAAGAACCAGCTCGACTTCCCGGGCCAGAACAAGCCCCCCAAGGGCCGGACCGCCGAGGGCGACATCACCCGCAAGATCATGGCCAAGCACAAGAAGGGTTGAATGGGTTTTTCATGAAAACCGAGATGCTTCGCTCCGGCCCGAATACGGGCCTGCGCTCAGCATGACGGGCCAGGGTCCCTGGGTGTCATGCTGAGCGCAGCGAAGCATCTAGAGCCTATCCCAAAACCTGTCTCACTCCCTCATCGGGGGCGGATATGGCGTCATTTTCCGGCGTCAAAGCGGGTTTTGGGATGAGTTCTATGCTTCTTGACCCCTTTCGAAGATTCCTCGCGGAGTCAGTCCCGAGGGAAACGAAGGGCTCGGAATGACATCCGATGCGTTTCTGGATTGTCATCCTGAGCGAAGCGAAGGATATCGGTTCTGAAAACTGCGCGCTGTCCGCTTCGATGGGAATAGGAGATGATTTTGTGAGGGCTTCTTCCCGAACGAAGGTGGCGGCGGGTCAAAAGACCTACACCACGGTCGAGGCGCGGAACGCATTTTCCGAGGTCATTAATTCAGCCGCCTATGGAAAAGATAGAATCGCGCTCACCCGCCGGGGGAAGGCCATCGCTTATGTCGTCCCGCCGGACGACGTGGAGGCGCTGGAGGCCATCGAGGACCGGATTGACGCCGAGAAGGCGCGGAAGGTGATCGAGAGGCTGGAGCGGGGCGAGGAGAAGACCTATCCCTTGGAGGAGGTAGCCCGGGAGCTCGGGGTGAAGCTCCCCGCGCGCAAGAAGCGCAAGACGGCGTAACATCGGCGAAGGAGCAGCCGCCCGCTCCGGACCTCCCGGGGCGGGCGGTTTTTATTTCTTCTCCCGCTCCTCCCGGCGCTTCAGCCACTCCAGGAGCTTCGCCTCCGCCCGCTGCCCCCTCGGCGTCTCAAGGAACAGCAAAAAGCCCCCCAGGAGGAGGGGGGCCAGGGGGAGGACCAGCCACCTGAGCCAGAGGGCGGCGGCCACGGCCTCGGGGGAGGCGGGGAGGACGAGCAGGGGCGCTCCCGCGAGGGTGAGCCGGAGCTCGTGGGGCCCAGGGCCCGGGGGCTCGGGCCGCCGGTTCAGGCTCCAGAGGAGGAGCAGCGCCCCC
>JBBTDR010000499.1:0-2380 GCA_038042665.1 Nitrospinota bacterium | reverse complement strand
ACCACCGCTGGCCGCTGGAGGCGAGGAACTCCACGAACGCGTGGGCCGCCGGTCCCACATCCCCGGCGTGGGGCGCGCCTGGAAGCGAGGTGGGATGGAGCAGCAATCCGCTGGAGCGCCGACGAAGGCTGAAGGAAGAGGACGTCATCTGGCCCGAGGCCCTGAGAAGAGATGTGGGGGCGGATCAGCCGCTGGAAATCTCCTGGGCCCGCTCGGCGTGCCATCCCGCCGTTCTGCGCAGCCCTTCCTCGAAAGCGATCTCCGGCGAGTACCCGAGCAGCCGGGATGCCTTTCCAATGTCCGCCAGCGAGTCCCGCACGTCGCCGGGCCGGGAGGGGGCGTAGATGGGCTTCACGCCGTCCGCCCCGGTGATGTCCCGGAGGACGTGGAACAGCTCGTTGACGGAGTGTCTCTTCCCCGTGGCCAGGTTGAAGACCTCCCCGCCCATCTGCCTGGCCTTGTAGGCGAGGAGGTTGCCGGCGACGACGTTGTCTATGTAGGTGAAATCGCGGGACTGCTCGCCGTCGCCATGGATGGTGGGCCGTTCGCGGGCCAGGAGGCACTTCGTGAAAAGGGGCACGACGGCCGCGTAGGCCGAGTTGGGGTCCTGCCAGGGGCCGAACACGTTGAAGTAGCGCAGGCCCACGGTCTCGATGCCGTGCAGCTGATGATAGAGGAGGGCGTAGAGCTCGGTGGCCCGCTTGGAGACAGCGTACGGGGAGAGCGGCGCGGGCGCTATGTCCTCGCGGCGCACGTCGCCGGGGGCATCCCCGTAGACCGACGAGGAGGAAGCGTAGACGAACCGGCGGACGCCCGCTCGCCTCGCCGCTTCCAGCAGGTTGAGGGTTCCGCCGACGTTCACCCGGTCCGAGAGGAGGGGGTCCGCGATGGATCGGGGGACGGAAGGGATGGCGGCCTGATGGAAGATGCCGCTCACGCCCTTCGTTGCGCGGGTGCAGACCTCGGGATTCAATATCCCGTCCGGATGCTCGATCATCTCGATGTCGCCGAGGATGTCCTGGAGGTTCTCGCGCCGCCCGGTCGCGTAGTTCTCCAGGACCCGGACGGCGTATCCCTCCCGGAGCAGGGCGCGGACGAGATTCGAGCCGATGAATCCCCCGCCTCCGGTGACCAGGACCCGCTCCATGGGGCCGCTCCCTCGAAGCGCCGCGGTCAGCTGGCGGCGCGGTTCGCCCGGAAGTAATCGATCACGCGCTCCAGGATCTCGTCGAGCTGCACCTTGGGCTTGTAGCCGATGAGATTGTGAATCTTCGCCAGGTCGGGCACGCGGCGCTCCATGTCCTCGAACCCTTCGCCGTACGCCTCTTCATACGGGACGAGCTCGATGGGGGAGGAGGAGCCGGTGAGCGCCTTCACCCGCCCGGCGAGCTCCGCGATGGAGATCTCGTCGTTGTTGCCGACGTTGAAAACCTGCCCCACCGCGCCCGGGTGATCCATCAAGGCGGCCAGCCCCTCGATCACGTCGCCCACATAGGCGAAGCAGCGGGTTTGCTTTCCGGTGCCGAAGACGCGGATGGGCTTGCCGTCCAAGGCGGAGCGGACGAAGTTGGGGATCACCATCCCGTAGCGCCCGGTCTGGCGGGGGCCGACGGTGTTGAACAGCCGGGCGATGACGACGGGCAGGCCGGACTCCCGATGGTAGGCGAGCGCCAGGAACTCGTCGAGCGTCTTGGTGTTGGCGTAGGCCCAGCGCTGCTTCATGACGGAGCCCATGATGCGGTCGTCATCCTCCCGGAGAGAGCCGTTCTTGTTCTTGCCGTAGATCTCGGACGTGGAAGCGATGAGGACCTTCTTGCCGTGCCTGCGCGCGTTCTCGAGCACGACCTCGGTGCCGCGGACGTTCGTCATGATGGTCTCGACGGGTTTCTCGATGACCAGGCGGACGCCCACCGCGGCGGCCAGATGATAGATCTCGTCGCATCCGGAGATCAGGTCTCCGGTGATCCGCGCGTCGAGGACGCTTCCTTCATGAAAATGAAGCCGGGGATGGGAGGCGATGTGGTCGAGGTTCTCCTTCCGGCCGGTCGAGCAATCGTCCAGAAGGTGGACTTCACGGCCCCGTTCCAGCAGCAAGGTGGCGAGATGGGAGCCGACGAAGCCCGCCCCGCCGGTGATCAGGGTTTTCATGATACCTCGCATTCAACCTCTGACGACCACAACCCTTGCGCCCTGCCCCTGACGCATGTTTGGGGGCTGCGCCCCCCCGAAAAGTTCTTTCATATACCTCCGAAAGCGCAATGGAATCAAGCGCATGTGCCCCCCGCCGGGCTGGAAGGATGGAGGAGGGCACGGCGGGAGGCGGGTTTTCCATGCGGCCCGCCAGATGCTGGGCCTGGCTCGGGCGCGGGCGCCGCGTTCT
>JBBTDR010000498.1:0-1182 GCA_038042665.1 Nitrospinota bacterium | reverse complement strand
CCTACAAGCGGCCCCTCCCCCTCGTCCCACGCGCCCTGCGTTATGGCGTCCGGGAGCGCCTGGACGAGCGGGGGGAGGTTCTCATCCCCCTCAGCGCGGAGGACCTCGCCCCGCTCATCCGCCGGCTCAAGGCGCGGGGGGTGGAGTCGGTGGCCGTCTGCTTCCTCCACGCCTACGCCAACCCCGCCCACGAGCGCCGGGCGGCGGAGGCCCTGCGGAAGGCGGGCTTGCCCGTCTCGGCCTCGAGCCAGGTGCTCCCCGAGTACCGCGAGTACGAGCGGGCGAGCACCGCCTGCGTGAACGCCTACGTCTCCCCCTTGATGGGCCGCTACCTGGGCGGCCTCGGGCGCAAGGCCGGGGTGGCGCGGCTGCGGGTGATGCAGAGCAACGGAGGGGTCATCTCGGGCCGGAGGGCGGGGGAGGAGGCCGTGCGCACCATCCTCTCGGGGCCCGCGGGCGGGGTGGTCGGGGCCTTCGAGGCGGCGCGCGGGGCGGGCTTCCCGGACGCCGTCACCTTCGACATGGGGGGCACCAGCACCGACGTCTCCCTCCTCCAGGGGCGGATCGGCTTCACCGCCGAGACCGAGGTGGCGGGCTGCCCCATCCGGGTGCCCGTCATCGACATCCACACCGTGGGGGCGGGCGGGGGCTCCATCGCCCGGCGCGACCCCGGCGGGGCCCTCGCCGTGGGGCCCGAGAGCGCGGGGGCGGACCCCGGCCCCATCTGCTACGGGAAGGGCGGGGAGGTCACCGTCACCGACGCCAACCTCTTCCTCGGGCGGCTCGACCCGGCGCGCTTCCTGGGGGGACGCATGAAGCTGGATGAAGAGGGAGCGGCGGCGGGGGTTGACCGCCTCGCCAGGGAGCTGGGCCTCGGCCCCCTCCAGGCGGCCGAGGGGGTGCTGCGCGTGGTGAACCAGCACATGGCCCGGGCCATCCGCCTGATCAGCGTCGAGCGCGGCCACGACCCCCGCCGCTTCGCCCTGGTGGCCTTCGGCGGCGCGGGGGGGATGCACGCCTGCGCCCTGGCCGGCATCCTGGGGGTCCCGGCGGTGATCGTCCCCCAGGACCCAGGCATCCTCTCGGCGCGGGGCATGCTCGCCGCCGACGTGGCGAAGGACTATGGGCGGACGGTGCTCCTGCCCGCCTCGCGCGCGTTTGCCGGGGCCCTGGAGCGGTTCT
>JBBTDR010000497.1:0-3518 GCA_038042665.1 Nitrospinota bacterium | reverse complement strand
GGGGGGGCAGCCCGCGGGGGGGGGCGGCCCGGGACGCCGGGGGCCGGTCAGAGGGGGGGAATATAGCGCGGCCCGCCCGGTGCCGCCAAGCGGCCCGGGGCGGGCCGCGGGGGATGCTAGCGCCTGGCTCGGGCGGGGGCCTTCTTCCGGGCCGCCTTGGCCTTGGGCCGGGCGGGCGCCCGGCGGGCGGCCCTGGGCTTGGCCTCGCCCGCGGGGATGCCCTGGATGCCCCAGGAGGTGTCCTTGGCGGTGATGAAGACGTAGTCCTCCTTCCCGACGACGGAGGCGTGGTGGATGGTGTTGGCCGGGATGTGGACGATGGTGCCGGGCCCGGAGACATGCGTCTTGCCCCCGATGGTGTTGCGGATCCGGCCCTGCACGACGAAGACGAACTGCTCGTTGGGGTGGCTGTGGGGCTCGCTGCGGGTGCCGGCCGGGATGGTGATCCGGCCGAAGATGATCTTCTTCCCCTCGACCCAGGTGCCCAGGGCCGGGCTGTACTTCTTCCCCGCCGGCCGCTTGCGCATGGTGCGGGTGTCGTAGAAATAGGGCATCCGCTTTCCCTCCCGAGGAAGCGCCCCGCCCCCGGAGGGTGCCCGGGCCAGGCGGGGGGGAGGCCGGGCTCACTTCTTCTCGGTCATCAGCTTGATGAGCTCGGTGTACTCGGCCCAGAGCCCGGGCCGCAGCTTGTCGTACTCCGGCCCGTCCATAGCGAAAGGCATCTTCCGCCATCGTTATGTCGCCCACGGGAGCCCTTATTATCCTCGAAGTTCCCGTATTCGGCAATGCGAAAAACGAATTTGGAATCTCATCCTCGCTGAAGGGGGGGTTGGAGTCCCTCCTCCGTTGAGATAGGATGGGCGCCATCAGCCAGTTCCTGGACGGCGGCATGGCTTGGGCGGGCGGGATTCCCCGTCCCCGCGGGCTACAGCGATTTCCATAGGGAGGAGTTGACCGTGCGGAGAGCGATATTCGCGGCGATGATCATCCTGTTTGCGGCGCTGGGGGTCTCCCTGGCCCCCGAGCGGGCGGTGGCCCAGCCGTGGGCCCCGTGGAAGACGATGGCGCCCGCGCCCGAGGGCGAGGAGGAGGTTTACGGCGCTGTGGCGGGCGGGAAGGTCTACCTCATGGGGGGCATCAAGCCTCTTTGGAAGCCCATGGGCCTGGTGCTGGAGTACGACACCCAGGCCGACAAGTGGGCGCAGAAGAAGCCCATGCCCGAGCTCAAGCACCACGTCGGGATCGCCGCCATGGGGGACAAGATCTATCTCATGGGCGGTTTCGTCTACCCTGCGAAGGGTGAGCCCGCCTGGGTGCCTGTGGCGACGGCCTGGGAGTACACCCCCGCCACCGACGGATGGAAGAAGCTCGCCTCCATGCCGAAGCCGGTGGGTGCGCTCGCCTGCGCGGGGCTAGGCGGCAAGGTCTACTGCTCGGGCGGGGTTCGGCTGCCGGCCTGGTCCGAGAGGAGCGGCCTGCGGCCGGGCGCCGAGATCGAGCAGCCCAACGATCTCCTCGTCTACGACCCGGCCACCAACGCCTGGGCCGCCAAGGCCCCGATGCCATCCCCCCGGAACCACCACGTCCTGCTCGCCGTGGGCGGCAAGCTCTACGCCATCGGGGGGCGCATCGGCGGGCCCTACGTGAGCGGCTGGTCCACCCCCATGGCCGCGAACGAGGAGTATGACCCGGCGGCCGACCGCTGGATGCCCCGCTCGCCCATGCCCACCCCCCGCAGCGCCTTCGGGGCGGTCGTGGTGAACGAGAAGATCCACGTCCTGGGTGGAGAGGAGTGGCGGCAGTACTCCTCGACTGTCCACCGCACGCACGAGGTCTATGACCCCAAGGCCAACAGCTGGACGGCGAGCGTGCCCCTCGCGACGCCGCGCCACGGCTTCCTCGCCGCAGCCGTGGACAACCGCCTTTACGCCATCAGCGGCGCCAACGTGTCGGGCGGTTCAGGCCCGCACCTCGGGCTCAAGGTCAACGAGATGCTGGAAGTGAAGTAGGCGGAACGGCCCCTGGCCCCTCCCGTCCCCCCGGAGGCGGGGGGGGCCTCTGCGTGGCATGGGGATGCGATGAAGATCATCAATTCGATGGAGCTGGAGAAGGACCTCCGCTACGAGCCCCCCTACACCGTCCTGTGGGGGGTGAACGAAGTGACCACCGGGACGCGGGTGATGACCATGCAGCGCACCATCATCCCCCCCGGCGGCAAGAACAAGCTCCACTACCACGCCTGCGACGCGGCCTTCTACGTGGTGAAGGGCCCCATCTACGTCTATTGCGGGGATCCCGCGAACCCCGAGCGCCATCTCGTCCCGCCCGGCCACTTCTGCTATGCCGCCGCCGGGGAGGTGCATGGCCAGGAGAACCCCAGCCCGACCGACCACGCCGAGCTCATCGCGAGCTACGGCAACTGCTCCCACCACGACAAGGCCGGAACCACTTTCGCCGAATGAGGCGCGCCGGGCGCCGGAGGGACGCGCTTTGGACCGAGGCATCCGGGCCACTTGGTACGACCTGCCCAAGGAGGGGAGGGAGGAGTACCTGGGCTGGCTCCACGAGGCGCACCTGCCCCGGGTGCTCGCCCGGGAGGGCCACCTCTGGGCGGCGCATTTCCGGAACGAGGGCGGGGGCGAGCGCTTCCACCAGGTGATCAAGAAAATGGCCCGGGCGGAGGATCCCGCCGTCGGCGCGGGCAAGGGCTACCTCGTCCTCATCGGGGCCGAGAGCACCCGCGCCTTCTTCGATCCGACCGCCCCCCAGCGCCGGGAGCGCTGGACGGCCGAGGAGCGCGGGATGCTGGGCCGGCGGACCGGGGTCTACGCCTGCGTCTTCGCCGAGGAGTACCGCGTGGAGGGCCCCCAGGCGGGCGCGCGCGCCCCCGGCATCACCCCCGGCCCCTACATCCAGATGGGCAACTTCAACGTCAAGGCGATCGAGGACGGGCACGACCTGGGCGGTTGGTACGCCCAGCACCGCCTCCCCTTCATGGCGAAGATGCGCGGCGGGGTCGGGGCGCGCAAGCTGGCCGCCGCCGTGGGCTGGGGCCGGCATTCCATCCTCTACGAGTACGTCTCGGCGGAGGCGCGGGAGGAGGAGTTCGTGGGCCACGAGGAGATCGGCCACGAGGCCGGCTCCTGGACCTCGCGGGTGCACACCTACGTCGTCCACGCCCCTTGCTCCCCGTTCGTGGGGCCGCGCATCTGGCCCCCCTTCCCGGGGCGGGGCTGATCGTCCCTCTTTTCCTTCGTCTTCCTTCCGCACCCCCAGGAACACCTCCACCAAGCCCCCAGCGGGCCCAGACGAGCATCCCCGCCAGGCCGAAGGCCAGGAGCATGAGGGGCACGTCGCCCCGGCCCGCCAGCACGGCCGCCTGATGGAGACCTATGGCGGGTTCCTTCATATGGCCTGCGCCCTCATCACCCTCAGGAAGCTCGTGGGGGTTGCGAAATGAGTTCTAGTGTCGTGTCCCAGGAATACCTTGCAGGAGCAACCGGCCCAAGGTGTCATTC
>JBBTDR010000496.1:0-5786 GCA_038042665.1 Nitrospinota bacterium | reverse complement strand
GTATGGCATCGGTCTGTCCTTTCGTTTCGTCTCGGCCTGCCTCATCGGGGCGGGGGGGGGCAACCTCGGGGTGGGAGGGGAGGGGAAGGAGCGCTTCCGCTGGCTCTTCCAGGGGGCGGTGCTCTTCCCCCTGGCGGCCTCGATCCTCTACGCCGTGAGCCCCATCCTCGTGAAATCGGCCTTCGCCCTCCAGCCCACCCCGATGCTGGGGATGGGCGTGGCCTTCGCCACCGGGGGGCTCTCCTTGCTCGCCGCGCGGCCCCTGCTGCCGGACGGAGGATCCATCCGGGCGGACCGGGAGGCCCTGGGCTGGTTCGCCGCGGCCACCCTGGCCAACACCGTGGCTTCGATCACCATCTGGGTGGCGATCCTCCACGGGAACGTCTCGGTGGTGGTGCCCCTGAGCCGGGTGGTGCCCCTGTGGGTGATGTTCTGGAGCTGGCTCTTCCTCGGCCGGCTTGAGCGGATCACCGGGCGCGTGGTGTTCGCCGCGCTCATGATCGTGGCGGGCGGGGTGCTGATCACCCTGCTGCGGTGAGGGGGGGAGGCGCTCAGACCGTCACGTTCACGTTCGTCCCCCGCAGGGCGATGACGGCGGGCACCTCCCTCTCGGCCTGGAGGGCGAAGTTGCTGGGGCGGAGGTTGAGCTGGATGAGGGAGGGCTGGAAGAGCCCGATCCCGCCCAGGCGGGGGAAGCGGAAGCTCCCGTCGCCCGAGACCTTGGGGGCGGGCAGGGGGCGGGGCTGGGCGCTCGCGCGCGCGACGCCCGGGGCCACCGCCGGCCGGCCGCCGAAGGAAGTGGGCGGGAAGGCCCCGATGGTCAGGAGGGGTCCGAAATCAGTGCCCGCGGCCATGGGCGCCTCCGGAGGGGGAGCGGCCCCAGGATACCCCACTCCTCCCTCTAATCAAAATATAGGCGAGTTCCATGAGCCAGCCTGAATTTGCGTAACGCCCCCGTAATCTTCCCGCGCTAGATTCTCCCTCGGGGGCTCCCGCTTCTGAGAGGGGAGGACGCCCTGCCGCCCAGGAGGCTCCCAGGAGGCCCGATGACGCCCGCACCCTCCCGCTTTTCGCTCTCCGCCAGCCTCGCGGCCCTGCTCGCGCCCCTCCTGGCTGCCTGGCTGGGGGCGACCCTCGCTGTCTGGTGGTCGGCCACGGGCGCCTTCCAGGCGCTCTCGCCCGCCCGCAACCCGGCCATCGCCCAGCGGCTTGCGCCGGTCGAGGAGCCCCGGCGGGAGGCCCTCCTGCGCCAGCTCGCGGGGGAGGTGAACCGCCACATGTTCCGGGGCTGGACCCGGGCCCAGCTCGCCCTGGCGGCGGCGGCGCTCTTCGCGGCCTGGATGGGCGGCGTTCTTCGGGGCAGGAGGCGGGCCCTCGGGTGCCTGGTTCTCCTGGCGGGGGTGGCGGCGGTCCAGGGCCTCTGGCTCTCTCCCGAGATCGAGCGGCTGGGCATCTTGCTGGAGCGGGCGCGGGAGGAGGCCACCGCGCGGCGGTTCGGCCTCCTGCACGCGGCCTATTCGGGGAGCGACCTCGCTAAGCTGGCCCTCCTGGCCGGCGGGCTATGGTGGACGAGGAAATGAGAGCATCGTATCCGGGTTGGACTGCTCCGTGCGGGAACGAAAAAGCGGCAAACCTTGTTTGAAATGATTGGGGCGTGGTTTGATGTGGGTGCCCGCCGGGTTACAATAGCGCGGTTCCGAGCCGCCGCCTTCCTAGGGGTTGCCGATGCGGCAGCCGCCGAGATTCGACATCCGAACCGCCCCGGCCGGCGGAGGTGCGCCTCCCCCTGCGGCGAAGGCGTGTCCGCGCTCGATCGGCTCCGTCCTTCTCCTCCTTGCGTTCGCCACCCTCTTCCTGATCGCGTCCGCCGCCGAGGCGGCGCGGCCCGCCCTGTGCCGCCCGGGCATGGTGCGGCGCGACGGGCGCGTCATCCCCGTCTCCTGGGCGCCCCAGGTGGCGCAAGCGAGGGCCGGGGGGCGGCCCGTGCGCCTGCGCTACGTGGCGCACTCGAGCTTCCTCCTCACCTCGCCCGACGGCGGGAGGGTCCTGACCGACCCCTACGCCAACCCGCCCATCGTGCCCGTGCCAGACGCGGTGACGGTGAGCAACTTCCACCCGACGCACTCCGTCATCGGCCCCTACGATGGGAAGACGGAGATCCTCTACGGCCTGAACCGGGACGACGGGCCGGTGGTGCTGGACCGGGTCTTCAAGGGCATCCGGGTCACGAACTTCGCCCAAGTGCCCGACGGGGGCGGCTCGGTGGTGAACACCCTCTTCGTCTTCCAGATGGAGGGCCTTTGCATCGCCCACTTCGGCAACATGCGCTTCGGGCCCTCGCGCGAGCAGTTCGCCGCCCTGGGGAAGGTCCACGTCCTCATGATCCCCATCGACGGGATGGGCAACGTGCCCCACGAGATCGCCGCCCAGGTGGTGAAGCGCGTGGGGCCGAACATCGTCATCCCGATGCACTACTTCGGTCCCGAGCTGCCCGCCCAGTTCGCCGCCGCCCTCCAGATCGAGGGGATCACGGAGATGGTCAAGGCCCCTTCGGCCGAGATCGAGCTTTCGGCGCGCAGGCTGCCCCAGCCCACCGTCTACATGGTGATGCCGAGCGATGAGATTCCCTGATCTCCCGCTGAGGCGGCGCGATTTGCTCCGCTGGGCGGCGGGCCTCGCGGCGGGGAGCGCCCTGGGGGCGCCCTGGCGGTCCTGGGCGGCGCCCGCCGCGCCGGGCGGGCCGGGGGAGGGTTTCCCTCCCGAGCTGGAGCCGGCCCACATCCGCTACGCGGGGGGCCGGTGGCAGGAGTACCCCTCCGCCCTGGCCTCCCTGCTCGATGAGGTCCGCAGGCGCACGAGCATCGAGCCCGCCTCCGAGGGGCAGGCGGTGGACCTCTCCTCGGATCAGATTTTCGAGCATCCCTTCCTCTACCTCTCGGGCCGGTATGAGTTCGAGATGCCCTCCGGGCCCGAGATCGAGCGGCTCCGCCGCCACCTGACCTTCGGCGGCTTCATGCTCGTGGACGACGGCCTGGGCTCGGACGAGGAGGGCTTCGGCCGGGTGGCCCGCGGCCTCGTCGAGCGGATCTTCCCGCGCCAGCCGCTGGAGGTGCTCTCGCGCGAGCACCCGGTCTACCGGAGCTACTACCTCATCCGCTCGGTGGGCGGGCGCCAGGCGGTGAGCCAGGAGATCGAGGGCGTGCAGATGGGGATCTTCACGCCCGTCGTCTACTGCCGGAACGACCTGGGCGGGGCCTGGGCCGTCCGCCCGGAGGGGGGATGGGTGGAGGAGTGCGCCCCCGGGGGCGAGCCCCAGCGGCGGGCCGCCTTCCAGCTGGGGGTGAACATCGCCCTCTACGCGATGACGGGCAACTACAAGCAAGACCTCATCCACCACCCCTTCATCCAACGCCGCCTGAACCAGAGCTAGAGCGAGATGGACTGGACGAGCCTCCATTGGCCGGGCGGGGCGCCCTGGTGGGTGCTCCTGGCGGCGGCGATCCTCCTCGGCGAGTCCCTGCGGCGGCGGCGGCGCCTCCTGCTCGAGCGCTTGCCCGCCGGGCGGGCGAACCTCCTCATCGCGCTGCGGGGGCTCCTCTTCGCCGTCATCCTCTTCTTCCTCTCGGGCCCCACCCTCATCCAGCGGAGCGAGCGCAACCTCCCGCCGCGGCTGCTCGTGCTGGTGGACGGCTCGGCCAGCATGGGGCTGAAGGACGGCGCGGGCGGGAGCACCCGGCTGGCCCAGGCCGCCGAGTTCCTGCTCGGGCGCGCGGCGCCCAAGGCCCCGGAGGGAGGGAGCGCCCCGCCCCAGGGGCTCCTCGACCGCCTCTCCCGGGCCTACGACGTCCAGCTCCTGGCCTTCGATTCGGCCTCGACCCCGCTCTCGCGGGAGGGGCTGCGCGCGCTGGAGGCGAAGGGCCTGGGGAGCGACCCCCTGCGCGCCATCCGCGCCGCCCTGGGCGGGCCCGGGATGGCGGCCGGCGGCGGGGGAAGCCCTCCCCCCTCGCGGGACGAGCGGCCCGCGGGGATCCTCCTTCTCTCCGACGGAGGGGACACCACCGCGAGCGCCTGGCCGCCCGAGGACGCGCGCTCCTTCCCGCCGGTGGTCTCGGTCGGCTTCGGCGACCCTGAGAACTTCCGCGACATCTCCCTCCACGAAGTGCGGGCCCCGCGCATCGCCTTCCAGGACAAGGAAGTCCATCTCGAGGTGACCCTCTCGGCGCGGGGCTATCCGGGCCTCCGCCTGCCGGTGGCGCTCACCCGGGAGGGCCGGGTGGTGCGCACCCAGACCGTGGACGTCGAGGGCGATCTCTCCACCCAGAAGGTGGAGTTCCGCTTCACCCCCAGCGAGGTGGGGAGCCTCCTCCTCGCGGTGGAAACCCCGAACCAGCGCGGGGAGCTGGTGGAGTCGAACAACCGGGTGGAGATCCCCCTGGAAGTGCGGCGCGACAAGATCCGGGTCCTCACCATCTCGGGCTCTCCCTCGTGGAACTACAACTTCCTGCGCGCGGCCCTCAAGCGCGACCCCGCCATCGACCTCGTCTCCTTCGTCTTCCTGCGCACCTCGGAGGACGACCCGGGCGTCCCCACCCAGGAGCTGAGCCTCGTGCCCTTCCCGGTGGACCGGCTCTTCCTGGAGGAGCTCAAGAACTTCGAGGTCGTCGTCTTCGACAACTTCTCGGCCCAGGAGTATTTCGGCAACTACTACCTGGAGCGGGTGAAGGACTACGTCCGCAAGGGCGGGGCGTTCTGGATCTTCGGCGGCCGCTCCTCCTACGGCTCGGGGGGCTACGCCCGCTCGCCCATCGAGGAGCTCCTCCCCGTCCAGCTCTCCGCGGGCGGCGACTACGCCGCGCCCACCCGGGTGACGAGCCAGCTGACCGAGGCGGGCGCCCGCCATCCCATCACCCGGCTCTCCCCGGACCCGGACACCAACGCCCGCATGTGGGCGGATCTCCCGCCCCTGCGGCGGCTGAACGTCACCTCCGGCAACGAGGAGGGCCAGGTGCTCGTCTCCTCCCAGGGGGAGCGGAGCGGCGCCCCCCTCATCGCCACCCGCCGGCTGGGCGAGGGGAGGATCCTCTCCGTCCTCAGCGACGACACCTGGCGGTGGAGCTTCGGGATGGTCGCGGCCGCCCGGAGCAACCAGCTCTACATCCAGCTCACCGCCCAGATGATCCGCTGGCTCTCGGGCGACCCGGCCAGCTCCCAGGTCCAGATCCTGCCCGACGCCGAGCCGGGCCGGGACGGCCTCCACGTCGCCCGCGTCCAGGTGCTCGACGATGGCTACCAGCCCGCCAAGGGCGCCGCGGTGCGGGTGGCCCTGCGGGATCCCTACGGGAACGTCCAGACCCTGGCCGGGGAGTTCCGGCCGGACACCGGGGAGTTCGAGGCGCGCTTCCGCCCGAGCGGCCGGGGCAGCTACCGGGCCGAGGTGTCCGCCATGCTGGGCCCGCGCAGCCTCGGGACGGCGGTGCGGACCCTGAGCGTGGGCGAGGCCGCGGGCGGGGCCGAGTGGACCGACGCCGCCCCGCATTGGGACCGCCTCCAGAGCCTCTCCAGCCGGACGGGCGGGGTGTTCCTGCAAGCGGGGGGCGGGGACGGCCAGGAGCTCGGGCACGGCGTGTTCGAGGCCCTCCACGGGAAGGTGCCCTCCAAGATTCTCGAGGTCCGGGACGTGCGCCTGTGGAGCCTCCCCTGGGTGGGCTTCGTGCTGATCCTGCTGCCGGCGGCCGAATGGACGCTCAGGCGGCTGTGGGGGCTGGCATGAAGGGGCGGGCGGGAGT
>JBBTDR010000495.1:0-6205 GCA_038042665.1 Nitrospinota bacterium | reverse complement strand
CTTCGTGAACCGCTTCATCGCGGAGGGCAGGGGGGTCGAGGAGGCGCTGAGGGAGGTGGCCCCCGCCCGCTTCCGCCCCATTTTTCTCACCACGTTGACGACCGTGGTGGGCCTGGCGCCCATGACGCTGGAGAAGAGCTTCCAGGCGCAGTTTCTTATTCCCATGGCCGTGAGCATGACCTTTGGCCTGATGTTTTCGGTGGCCATCTCGCTCGTCGTGGTGCCCGCGATCGTCCTGATCGGGAACGACCTGACCCGCCTCCTCTGGCGCGGGTGGCTGGGGCGCTGGCCGAGCCGCGAGGAGGTGGACGTCCACTCCCCCGAGGCCCTGCGCCCGTCTCATTGACGCCCCGGTCCCCCGCCAAGGGCGCGCCTTGACGAGCCCCGGCGGCGGCATTTTAATAGCCCCTCAAGCCGTGACCTTCTGGCCTTGAAGCGCGGGCCGTTTCCGAGGAGAGCCCCCCCGATGTCGTCCGCGAACGGCGTCCACTATGGCGAGGACGTGAAGAAGAAGATGGAGGCGGTCCTCCTGACCGCGCCCATGAAGTTCGAGATCGGCGAGGTCGAGACCCCCGCGCCGGGGCACGGGGAGGTCCTCGTCCGGGTCGAGAGCACCACCATCTGCGGCACCGACATCGAGATCATCAAGGGCACCCACCTCCCCCGCTGGCCCCCCCGGTTCCCGGCCATCCTGGGCCACGAGTGGGCGGGGAAGATCGTCGCCATGGGCCCGGGGACCGAGGGCTTCGGCCTCGAGATGGGCGACCACGTGGCCGGGACGAGCCACGCCGGCTGCGGCGCCTGCCGCATGTGCCTCACCGGCCGCTACAACCTCTGCCTGAACTACGGCAAGGCCGTCACCGGCCACCGCCAGTACGGCCACATCACCCAGGGCTCCTACGCCGAGTACGTCGTGAACCACATGCGGGCCCTCCACAAGATGCCCAAGGAGATGCCCTTCGACGTGGGCTCCTGCGTGGACCCGGCCGGCTGCGGCCTCTGGACCGCCAAGCGCGCGGGGGTCAACCCCGGCGACACCGTGGTGGTGCTGGGATCGGGGCCCATCGGGGCCTTCGCCTTCGAGTCGGCCCGGACCCTGGGGGCCGCCCGGGTGATCGTGGTGGGGGGCGGCAAGCGCCTGGAGATCATCGCCGCCCAGGGCGCCGAGACGGTGAACTACCGCGAAGGGGGCGTGCCCGAGAAGATCAAGGCCTTGACGAACGGCCGTATGGCCAACGTCGTGCTCGAGACCGCGGGCACCTCCGACAGCTTCAAGTGGACGGTGGACTGCGGGGGGAAGGGGGCGCGGATCGCCATCACCGGCATCCCCGAGAACATCCCCGACCTCGCCTGGAAGCGCGTGGTCCTCGAGGAGATGGACATCTTCGGCGTCCGGGCCAATCCCAACTGCGGGGACGAGGCGGTCGCCCTCATCCACGCCGGGCGCATCCGCGTGCGGCCCTACCTCACCCACCGCTTCCCCCTGCGGCGGTACAAGGAGGCCTTCGAGGCCTTCGTGGCCCGCAAGGACGGCGCCCTGCTGGTGAACCTGACGCCGGGGGCCTGAGCGGCTTCCCCGCGCGGCAGGCCGCTTGGGGCCCCTGACGGAGGGCGGAGCGATGGCCCAGGAGAAGAAGTACGGCGCCCGGATGATCGCCGGGGCGAAGCTCGAGGCGGTGCCCAACCCCTCGAAGGAGCGGGACTACGTCATCGACTTCACCATCCCCGAGTTCACCTGCCTCTGCCCGATCAGCAATTTTCCGGACTTCGCCACCATCCGCATCCGCTACGTGCCCGGCGAGAAGATCGTGGAGCTCAAGTCGCTGAAGCTCTACATCAACCGCTTCCGCGACCAGGAGCTCTTCCACGAGCAGGCGGTGAACCAGATCCTGAGCGACCTCGTGGCCGCCTGCTCCCCCAAGTGGGCCTGGATCGAGGGCGACTTCAACGTCCGCGGCAACATCAAGACCCGGATCCGGGCCGCCCACGGCACCCGCCCGCCCGGCGTCCCGGACTGAGCCGATGGAGCGCTTCCGGGAGGAGCTCCGGGCGGAGGCGGCCCCCGTCTGGGAGGCGATCCACCGCCACCCCTTCGTCCAGGAAGTCGCGGCGGGCACCATCTCCCCGGAGCGGTTCGCCCGCTTCATCTGCCAGGACTACCTCTACCTCCAGGACTTCGCCCGGGCCCTCCAGCTCGTGGGCTCCAAGGCCGAAACGCAGGACGACCTCGAGAGGTTCGCCGAGCACGCCGCCAACTGCGTCCGGGTCGAGCGGGCCCTCCACACCGGCCTCGCCGCCCGGGCCGGGGTGAGCGGGGAGCGGCTGGGGAAGGAGCCCCCGGGCCCCGCCACCGTGGCTTACACCCGCCACCTCCTGGCCACCTGCGGGGCCGGGAGCCTCGCCGTGGGCCTGGCGGCGGTGCTCCCCTGCTACTGGATCTACCGCGAGGTCGGGCTCCGGCTCGCCCGGAGCCTCCCCGCCAATCCCCTCTGCGCCGAGTGGATCGCGGTCTACGCCGGGGAGCACTACGGCGCTCTGGTCGAGAGCCAGCTCGCCCTGGCCGACCGCCTGGGCCCCTCCCTGGGGAGCTTGGAGCGCGCCCAGGCCCTGGAGGCTTTTCTCCTCTCCAGCCGCTACGAGTGGATGTTCTGGGAGCAGGCCTACCGGCTGGAGACCTGGCCCCTCTAGGGGTGAATTCTAGACAGGTTGTTCACCGGCCAATCGCGCGCGCGAGGGAATCCCCTTCCGGGTCCTGGTCCAAACCGGGCACATAGGTAACAGAGTAGACCGGGGACATGGGTGACAGGTGATTCTGCATGGCCGAGGAGGAGCCGCCGGGCCGCCGCATTTTCCCTCACCCCGGCCCTTCCACCGCGGCCAAACCCGCCGCAGGCCGGAGGGAGGGGGGGGAGCGGCCCCGGCATCCGCGGCATGAACAACGTGTTGGGATTCCCCCTCTAGGCCGCCTGCTTCGGGGAATCTGGCTTTCTTGACCCCCGGGCGTGGGTACCTCAAAATAAGGCGCTGTTTCCCCATGCAGTCATCGGCGTCCCGTCGGCCACACCCCGGCGGGCCGCCGCTCACCCTCCGGAGGTGGAAATGACGGAATACCAAGTGGCGGGGAAGGGCCTGGCGAGGATCGACACGCCCGACAAGGCGGCGGGCATGGCCTGCTTCGGGGCCGACGTGCCCGCGGCCCGGGCGCTGGTGGGCCGGGTCCTCGGCAGCCCCCACGCGTTCGCGCGCGTCCTCTCGGTGGATGCCTCCCAGGCCCGCAAGATCCCCGGAGTGCGCTATGTCCTCACCCGGGACGAGTGCCCGGCCATCCGCTTCGGCGGGGACATCAAGGACCAGAGCTGGCTCGCCAAGGACGGCTACGTGCGCTTCGTGGGCGACCCCGTGGCCGCCGTGGCCGCCGAGACGCTGGACGCCGCCTCGGCCGCGCTGGACGCCATCCGGGTCCGCTACGAGCGCCTGGCCCCGGTCGTGGACCCCATCGCGAGCCGGGAGGGGAGGACCCTCCTCGTCCACGAGGACTGGAAGGAGCTCAAGGGCCTGGGGCCGGGGGCGGAGGGCAACGTCCTCGCGCGCTTCGAGAAGACCATCGGCGACCCCGGCGCGGGCTTCGCCGAGGCCGACCGGGTGTTCGAGCACACCTTCTACACCCCCCACACCCACGCGGGCTACATCGAGCCCCACGCCTGCACCGCGGAGGTCGGCGCCGACGGGAAGGTGACCCTCTGGACCACCACCCAGGACGCCTGGGCCATCCGGGGCGACGTGGCCGACGCCCTCGGCCTGCCCGCGACCAAGGTGCGCGTCATCCCGACCGAGATCGGCGGCGGCTTCGGCTCCAAGCTCAAGAGCATCACCGAGCACATCGCGGCCCTCATGGCCCTCCGGACCGGCCGCCCCGTCCGCATCGAGATGACCCGCGAGGAGGACCACCGGTCGGTCAACCCGCGCCATCCCCACGTCTTCACCATCAAGACCGGGGTGAAGCGGGACGGCACGATGGTGGCGCGCGAGGTGGACGTCACCATGGACCACGGCGCCTACGGCCGGGGCGCCCCCTTCCAGTGCAGCAGCAAGATGGGCATGGCCTCGAGCGTCTACCGGATCCCCCACGTCCGGGTGAAGGCCTGCACGGTCTACTCCAACGCCCCCGTGGCCGGTCCGGTCCGGGCCCCCAGCGGGCCGCAGTACCACTTCGCCACCGAGGTCCACACCGACATCATCGCCCATGAGCTGGGCATGGACCCGCTGGAGTTCCGGCGCAAGAACGCTCTCCAGCCCGGGGACAAATCCCTGGCCGGGGTCAACGAGGACGACGCGATGCGGAAGGTGATGGAGCAGGCGGCGGCCGAGGGGGGCTGGGGCCGGCCCGTCCCCCGCCGGGCGGACCTGCCCGAGGCGGAGGGCTGGCAGTACGGCCGGGGCATCGCCTGCGGGTTCTGGCACGGGCCGGGTGAGGCGTCGAGCTGCTCCGTCCGCCTGAACGCGGACGGCACTCTCCAACTGATGTCGGGCACGGTGAACCTGACGGGGGCCAGCACCTCCCTCTGCCAGCTCGTCGCCGAGGAGTTCAGCCTCCGGCTGGACCATGTCCGCTACGCGACGGGCGACACGGACACCGTCCCCCAGTCCACCGCCGCCTCGGGCAGCAAGGCGACGCGCTCGGTGGCCTCGGCCGCGATGCACGCGGTGCGCGACCTGCGCCAGAAGATACTAGACGTCGCCGGCGTCAAGCTCGAGGCCGCGCCCGGGGATTTGGTCATCCAGGACGGGAAGGTCAAGGTCGCCTCGGCGCCGGAGCGCTCCCTCACCCTGGCCCAGGTGGCGAAGGCCGCGCCCGAAATCACGGGCTTCCTCATCGGCCAGGGGGCGAGCCCCAAGCCCCCGTCGTGCCCGATCTACATCGCCCAGGCGGCCGAGGTGGCGGTCCACCCCGAGCTGGGCGAGGTGCGGGTGCTCCGCCTCGTCTGCGTCCAGGACGTGGGCTTCGCCATCAACCCCTTGTCGGTCGAGGGCCAGATCGAGGGAGGGATGATCCAGGGCATGGGCCTCGCCCTCATGGAGGAGCAGTTCCGCCACCCGGACGGCCGGCTGGGAGGGGAGAGCCTGCACGAGTACCTCCTCCCGACCAGCATGGACATGCCCGAGCTCAAGGTCATCCTCTTCGGCAACCCCGCCGCGGGCACGCCCTTCGGCATGCGGGGGGTGGGGGAGCCCCCCATCGTGTCCACCGCGGCGGCCATCGTGAACGCGATCCAGGACGCGATCGGGGTGCCGGTCTTCTCCATCCCGGTCGGCCCCCATCACCTGCGCAAGGCCCTCGCGGCGGCGGGCGGCGGCCGCTAGGCGGGCGGTTTCATAGGCGAAGGAGGGGAGGGAGAGCATGGCGGTGAACGAACGCACGAGCCTCACGCCCGAGATGGGCGTGACCGAGGAGATGATGGCCTGCCCGGTGCCCCGGGTGCCCTTCGTCTCGCCCGACAACGTCCCGGCGGACATCCGGGAGGAGCTGGCGCCCAGCTACAAGTGGGCGATGGAGATGTGGGGCACGGTGCCGCGCTATTTCCAGATGCTCGGGCACGCCCCGGTCGCCGTCGAGGCCTGGATGCTGCTCGACCAGAAACTCCGCATCAACCGGCTCAAGACGGACCCGGACTACATCCGCATCATGGAGCTCGTCATCGTCAAGACGGCCCTCCTCACCCAATGCAACAACTGAGTGGGGCACAACGTCGAGCTCGGTCGAGCTCTGGGCCTCACGGCGGATCAGATTGGCCTCCTCCACGGCGACGGCTGGAAGGACAGCCCCCTCTTCAACGGCAAGGAGAGGGCCGCCATCCGCTGGGCGGACGAGGTGACCCGCCTCACCGCCAAGGGGAACGACTTCGCCTTCGAGGAGATGAAGAAGCACTTCACCACGCGCGAGATCGTGGAGCTCACCTTCGTCTGCGGCATGTGGAACCTCTCGGGCCGGGTGGCCGAGGCCCTCCACCTCGTGGTCGAGCCCCCCGGGGGGCGCATCGCCTTCCAGAGGAAGGACATGGCCTAGCCGTGTAATCCAAACACGTGGTTCCCTCCCAGGGGAGGACCTGCGGTGATGGGCGAGCGTCCCCTCCGGACCCTCGGCAAGAGCTATCCCCGCGAGGACGGCCCCGAGATGGTGGCCGGCCTCAGCCAGTTCGTCGAAGAC
>JBBTDR010000494.1:0-3899 GCA_038042665.1 Nitrospinota bacterium | reverse complement strand
CGTGGTCCCCATGTGGATGTGGCCGTTCGCGTAGGGGGGGCCGTCGTGGAGGATGTACTTCCGCCTCCCCCGGGCGGCGGCGCGGAGCTGGCCGTAGAGGTCCTGCCTCTCCCAGGCGGCGAGCAGCTGGGGCTCGCGCTGGGGGAGGCCGGCCTTCATGGGGAAGGCGGTCGAGGGGAGGTTCAGGAGCTTCTTGTAGTCGGTGGCCATGATGTCCCGCTCAGCCCTTGGCCGCGGCCGGCATGAGGGGGAGGCCCACCGCCCCGCGCACGAGCCGCATGGTGGCCTGGGCCTCGGCCCGGGCCCGGGCCCCTCCCTCGGCGAGCACGCCCTCGACGTAGGCCGGCTCCTTGGCGAGGCGCTTGCGCTCCTCGCGGAAGGGGCCGAAGTAAGCCTCCACCTTCCCGAGGAGGGCCTTCTTGGCGTCCCCGTAGCCCGTGCCCCCGGCCCGGTAGCGGGCGGCCAGCTCCCCGGCCTCGCCCTCGGAGGCGACCAGGCGGTAGAGGGCGAAGACGTTGCACTTCTCGGGGTCCTTGGGGGCCTCCAGGGGGGTGGAGTCGGTGACGATGGACATGACCTTCTTCCGGAGGGCGCTCCCCTCTTCAAATATCTCGATGGTGTTGCCGTAGCTCTTGCTCATCTTCTGGCCGTCGAGCCCGGGCACCTTGGCCCCCGCGTCCAGGCGGAACGCCGGGATGGGGAAGATCTCCCCGTAGGCGGCGTTGAAGGCGGCGGCCATGTCGCGCGTCATCTCGATGTGCTGGACCTGGTCCTCCCCGACGGGCACGACGTTCGAGCGGTAGATGAGGATGTCCGCCGCCATGAGGACGGGGTAGGCGTAGAGCCCCATCGAGGGGGCGATGCCGCGGGCGACCTTGTCCTTGTAGGAGGTGGCCCGGTCGAGGAGGCCCTTGCCCGTGACGCAGGAGAGCACCCAGGCCAGCTCGGCCACCTCGGGCACGTCCGACTGGCGGAAGAAGACGGCCCGCCGGGGGTCGAGGCCCAGCGCCAGGTAGTCCAGCGCCACGTCCAGGGTGGCCTGGGAGAGGGCCCGGGGGTCCTGGACGGTGGTCATGGCGTGGAAGTTGGCGATGAAGTAGAAGGCCTCGCCCTCCTCCTGGAGGGCGATGTGCTGCTTGAGAGCCCCGAAGTAGTTGCCCAGGTGGAGCCGCCCCGAGGGCTGCACCCCGGAGAGGAACCGCACCCGCCTCGCCTGCTCCGCCATCGCGTCCCTTCCCTGTCCCTGCCCTGTCCCGCTCCGGCCAAGCGCCCGGCCCCCGCCAAGTGTCTCCTCCCGGCCAAGCCGGAAGGGGTCCTCAGTAGAGCCCCAGCACCTGCAAGAGGTTCCGCACGAGCCAGAGCTCGGCGGCCCGGAGTGTCGTGTAGATCGGCCAGAGGATCAAGTGCAGCCACCCCAGGAGGATGAGCCCCAGGACGACGAAGAACCCGTAGGGCTCGCTCCTGGAATACGGCCAGGCCAGCCGGAGGGGCAGGAGCCCCGCCAGGATGCGCCCCCCGTCGAAGGGGAGGATGGGGATGAGGTTGAAGGCCGCCAGCGCCGTGTTGATGGAGAAGCTGGCCTGGAGCATGAGGGCCGCCGGCTCCCCCACGAAGCCCGCGTCCAGCCGCCAGCGGCGCGCCAGGACGAAGAGGACGGCGCTCAGGATGGCCAGGGCGAAGTTCACCGCCGGCCCCGCCAGCGCCACCCACATCATGTCCCGCCGGGGGCGGCGCAGGTTCCGCGGGTCCACCGGCACGGGCTTCGCCCAGCCGAAGCCCATCCCCGCCGCCATCGAGAGGGCGAAGGCGAGGGTGCCCATCGGGTCGAGGTGCACGAGGGGGTTGAGCGAGAGCCTCCCCAGCAGGCGCGCCGTCGGGTCCCCGAGCCTGTCGGCCACCCAGCCGTGGGCCACCTCGTGGAGGGTGAGCGCCAAAAGAATCGCCGGGAGCGCGATGGCCAGCTGCTGGAGGTAGCCGGAGTCGAACAAAGGGAGCGCCATCCCCCGTCAGAGGCGGAAGAAAAAACGGGAGGGACAAAAACTACCCCTCCCACCGCAAACCCCAGAGAGTTTAGGGGGTTGGCGGGGGAGGGGCAAGGGGGGGACTTGCAGTTCAGTATGAATTATTCAACAACGCGAAAAGAATCTCTCGGGTATTTTGGATTGCAGTTAACGCGTCAGGTTTGGTCACGCGGGAAGGGTCATCTAGCATTGGCCTATCAGCGCGCCCCGGATGAACCGCATCGGCGCCCGCCCCCGTCACTTTCTCCCCCAATCCCGCGAGCCGGTCATTTTCCTTCCTATCTCTAGACAAGAAACCGGTCTTGCGCACCCAATCCCATCGTTGTGGATTCTTTAGAACTCGCCATTTCCCGTCAAAAACCTTGATACATCTATCAAGTGAATCGAGATTACTTCGCTTCACCGCATCGAGTTTTAATGCCGCGTACAAGGCACCTTCCAAAACAGCCCGGCAGAGAACAACTGCCCCGCCATAAATCCCGAAAATATAACTTCTATTCGCATCCCTAAGCCTAGAGGCCACAAATCGATCTACCGACTTATCGACCGACTTATCGGCCCTGTCGACAGTAATAGGTCGAATATCCCCAATGCGGTCCCTCGCACCCTTCATTTGTCCATCTACCCATTCCAGCCAATCGTCCTCTGCCTCTTCTAATTTCCACAACGAAAATATCCCTTCAAAAAAATCTTCAAGTACCCCCCGAGAAACGGGGTCATGAGTATATACATAAAAAATCCCACCCAGGGCGATTTCCCCTGAAGCACTCTTCATCTCTTTAATGATGTCAACCAACTCATCAAACCATTCTGACACAGGCTTATCGTCGATCGCGCAGTGGTTTTCCTGGACCCACTCACGCCACTCATCCCAAAATTCAAGCTTAGGAGACGGAGCTGCGGGGTTCATCCGTTTGATAGCTTCAAGTGCTCTTTGAATGACGCCGCAATTCACCATATACTTGATAAGAGCACTTTCGAATTGCTTGCTGGAATTTCCTGGGCACATACCCCGCCATCCCTTTGAAAAAATTTTCTTTTTTGTTTCGACAACAGAAAACCCTACGCCCTCCCCTTCTGCCCGAAGTCGTCCCAGAAGAAAATCTCATCCTGCGACTTGCGGGTGGAGGGCTTTTTCTCCTTCTCCTGGACCTCGGGGTGGAGGTCCTCGAACTTGCCGGGGTAGCCCACCGAGAAGAGCGCCGCCACCCGGAAGGGCTTGGGGACGTTGAAGAGCTTGAGCACCTTCGCCTCGTCCCAGCCCGTCATGGCGTGGGCGGTCATCCCCAGGGCGCAGCCCTGGATGAGGAGGTTCTCGATGGCGAGGCCCACGTCGAGGAGGTAGCGCTGCTGGCCGTTGCGCTCGGGCTGCTCCTCGGGGTGGCCCAGGATGATCATCTTGACCGGGGCGGCGGTGGCCCACTGAAGGTTGGTCTCGCTCAGGCACTCGTCGAAGCGGCGGTGGGCGTCCCGGGAGCGCACCACGATGATGCGCCAGGGCTGGCGGTTGTTCGAGGAGGGGGCCCAGCGGAAGGCCTCCAAGAGGGTCTCGAGCTTCTCGGGCTCGATGGGCTGGGGGCTGAAGCTGCGCCGGCTCTGGCGGCTCTTGAGGACCGGATGGATTTCAACCACGTGCATTCCTCCGCGCGGATTTCCAGAAACGAAAGGCGCCGCCCCGCCGCAGGATGCCAAGGACGGCCTGCATGGACAAGTTCGGCTATAATACATGAAACCAGATCGGAAAGCCGCTCCTTAGGTTGTCATTCCGAGCGCAGCGAGGAATCTACGGGGGTGGCCACTGACGAAGATTCCTCGCGCCTTCTTCTCGGGTTCCCAGGCGACAAGTCGCCTGGGGGGCGGCGCTCGGAATGACAAGAT
>JBBTDR010000493.1:0-5020 GCA_038042665.1 Nitrospinota bacterium | reverse complement strand
CCCAGCTCCCCGCGTTGGCCCCGTCCTTCTTCTGCTGGCCAACGAGCCAGTCACGCATCCCGCCCTTGCGGTCGTCGTCGGCCCCCATCGGCCCCTCGTTCCACGTCGTCCAGTTCTCCCCGCCCGAGAGGCGCACCCCCTCCTCCCCCAGGATGGTGCCGTAACCCTGGGGGAGCCCCTCGATGAAGCCGTGGGCGTTGGCCGCCCGGGCGGCCGCCTCGATCGCCTCGCGGCCCACGGGCCCCTCGGCCGCGTAGGCGATGTTGCTGGCGACGGTGTCGTTGAAGAGGTTGATGTGCTGGCCCACCACGGCGATCTGGGCGCGCAGGCTGCGGAGGTCCAGCTCGGCCCCGTCCACCCCGTCGTAGGTGATCCGCCCGGAGCGAGGGACGTAGAAGCGGGGGATCATGTCGAGCAGGGTGGTCTTGCCCGCCCCGCTCAGCCCCACCACGGCGAGCACCTTCCCGGCGGGGATCTCGAGGTGGATGCCGCGCAGGACGGGCTCGGTCTCGTAGGCGAAGCTCACCCCCTCCAGGCGTATCCCCCTCGCGAGGCGGCCCATCTTCCGCCCGGCGGGGTTCATCGCCTCGGGCTTGTGGGCGTCCATCAGCTCGAAGACCGCCTGGCTGCCCGCCACCCCTTCCATCAGGGTGTGGTAGACGCGGGTGAAGGACTTCAGCGGGCTGTACACCATCCCCACGGCCACGAGGAAGCTCGACAGCTCGCCCGCCGTGACCTCCCCCCGCACCACCATGAGGGTGCCGAACCACAGCACCGCTCCCGCCAGGGCGCCCCCGAGCCCCTCGACCAGGGAGGGGGCCAGGGCCCGGACCCGCATGGCGCCCATGATCTGGCGAAAGAAGGAGAGGTTGGCCCGGGCGAAGCGCGCCCCCTCGAACGCCTCGGCGCCGAAGGCCTTCACCACCCGCATCCCGGTGTAGGTCTCCTTCATGAGGGCGCTGAGGCCGCCCATCTTCTCCTGGGTGCCGCGGGTGATGCGGCGCACCTTCTCCCCCAGCCGCCCGATGATCAGCGCCACCGGCGGGAAGACGGCGAGGAACATGAGGGCCATCTTCGGGTTCTGGTAGGCCGCCACGCACAGGAGGGCGAGGAAGGTGAAGAAATCCCGGCCCAGGTCCCGGATGGAGCTGGTGGCCGCCTTCTGCATGAGGGAGATGTCGTAGACGATCTTCGACATCAGCTCGCCCGTGGTCTTCTCCTCGAAAAAGCGCATGGGCAGGCGGATCAGGTGCCGGTGCAGCCCGTTGCGCAGGTCCATCACCACGCGCTGGCCCACCCAGTACATGCAGTAGGCCTGCACGTAGCCCACCACCGCCCGGAAGGCGAAGACGGCCACCACCCCCACCGCGATCAGCAGGGCCATGCCCGCGTCGCGGGCGATGAGCACGTCGTCCACCGCGTACTTGATCAGGACCGCGGGAGCCGCGCCCAAGCTGCCCACGAAGGCGGTGCAGGCCACCGCCACCGCGAAGCGGCCCCAGTAGGGCTTCAGGTAGCCGAGGAGGCGGAGGTAGGTCTGCACCTGGTTCATGCCCGCCCCCCGGCGCAGGCGGCCTCGAGCGAGGGCTCGAGCAGCCGCGCGTAGATGTCCTCCACCCGCTCGGCCCGGCGCCCGCGGGTGAAATGCGCCTCCACCCGGCGCCGCCCCGCCCGCCCGAAGGCGCGGCGCAAACCCTCGTCCCCGAGCAGCTCGCGGAGGGCCGCGGCCAGCCGGAGGGCGTCCCCCTCGGGCACCACCCGGGCGGTGACGCCCTCCTCCACGGCGTCGGCCAGACCGTCGCGGCCGGTCACCACGCAGGGGAGCCCCATCGCCATCGCCTCCAGCACCGCCCGGCAGCTACCCTCCGACCCCGGCGCCAGAAGGACGAACAGGTCCAGCGCCGCCAGGACCTCGGGCAGATCCTCCTCATGGTAGCCCGGAAAGTCCACCCGGTCCTCCAGCCCCAGGGCGCGCACCCGTTTCTCCAGGCGGGGCAGGTATTCCCCCTTCCCGACCACCACCAGGCGGGCGCCGGGCCGCTCGCTGGCCAGGAGGCGGAACGCATCGAAGAGGACCATGTGGCCCCGATCCGAAGCCAGCCGGGAGACGATGCCGACGAGGGGCGTCCCCGCTCCCTGGCCGAGGATGGCCCGGCCCTTCTCCCGCATCCCGGCCGGGGGCGGGGCGAAGCGCTCGGGGTCCACCCCGCCGGGCACCAGGTGGACCCGCTCCGGGGCCACCCCGGCGCGCTCGCGCAGCAGCCGGGCGATGTGGGAGTTCGGGGCGATGACGGCGTCGGTCGCGCGGCCCAGCAGGTAGCGGGCCAAGGGGTTGCCCTGGGCCGCGCGGGGATGGTGGAGCGACCGGATGAGGCGCACGGGCCTCCGGCAGCGCCGCCGGGCCAGGAGGGAGAGCCAATGGTCCGCCGAGAGGTGGGCGTGCAGGACGTCCGCCCGCACCTCCTCGAGGAAGCCCGCCAGCTCCCGCACGAAGCGCCCGATGCGGAAGGGGTCGAGGCGCCGGGTGGGGTCGAGGCGCTCCTCGCGGGGGAAGCCCAGGCGCTGGGCCTGGGCCTCGAGGGCCTCCCCCGGCCCGCAGATGAAGCGCACCCGGTGGCCCCGAGCGGCGAGGTCCGCCGTGAGGAACAGGGCGGGCTCGGCCGCCCCCGTCCACCAGGGGCTGCTGATGACCTGGACCACGCTCAGCGGGCGCACGAGGCCAGCACCTCCTCGTAGGCGTGCACCGTCTCCTCCAGCATCCGCTCGAGGGAGTGCCGCTCCCGGACGAAGGCCCGGCCCGCCTCCCCCATCCGGGCGCGGCGGGAGGGGTCGGCGAGGAGGCCCTCGACGGCGGCGGCCAGGGCCGGGGGGTCCCCCACCGGCACCACCACCCCCGCCCCCGAGGGGCGGATCGCCTCGGGCACCCCGCCGATGTCCGTCCCCACGATGGGGAGCCCCATGGCCATGGCCTGGAGGGCCACCTGGGGGATGCCCTCGGTGCGCGTGGAGGCGATGACGAGCAGGTCGAGCCCCGCCATCACCTCGGGGATGTCCTCGCGGTAGCCGAGGAAGGCGACCGTGCCGTCCAGCACCCCGAGCCTGCGGGCCTCCTCGCGGAAGATGTCGCGCCAGTGGCCGTCCCCCACCACGAAGAACCGGGCGTTCGAGCCCCGGTCCCGCAGCAGGCGGGCCGCCCGGAGGAAGTGCTCGTGCCCCTTGCTCTGGCGGAGCTGGGCCACGATGCCCACGGCGGGGACGCCCTCCGGCAGGCCCACCTCGCCGCGGAAGACGCATGGCGGGATGCCCTCCCGGAAGCGCGAGAGGTCCACCCCCGTGGGCAGCACCTTCACCCGGGACTGATCGCAGACGCCCTCCTCCACCAGCATGCCCCGGATGCGGTCGGCGGTGGTCATGACGAGGTGGGGGAGCCGGTAGGCCCAGTTGAGGCGGTGGCCGCTCACCGGGATGGAGACGTGGCGGGTGCGCACGACGGGCAGGCCCAGCATCCGCCCCGCCAGGCCGGCCAGCCAGCTGTCCTTGCTGCTGTGGGTGTGGACGATGTCGGGCCGCACCTCGCGGAAGAGGCGGATGAAGCTCCAGAGGGCGGCCGGATCGCACACGAAGCGCATGGCGACCGGGCGGAAGGGGACGCCCGCGCGCTCGGCCTCCCGCCGGAGGAGACCGTCCGGCTGGCCGACGAGGAGGACGTCGTGGCCGCGCCCGCGGAGGGAGACGGCTTCGAGCAGGATGCGCTTCTCCTGGCCTCCCAGGCCGCGGGAAGCCTCGGTGTGGACCACCCGAAGAGACCTAGTCACGCTTCCCCCGGCGCATTTCCCACAGGAAGGCGGCGCGCATGAACACGTAGAAGGCCGAGCCGGCGGCGGCGATGAAGCCCTCCGCTCCGTCGCGCCAGCCGCCCTTCAGCACATAGCTCTTCACGAACCGGCCGAGCGGCCGCAGGAAGAGATCGCCTGCCCCCGCGGCCTCCCCGCGCGACGCCCGCTCGCCCGCGGCGAGGGCGGCGTAGCGGACCTGGCGGGAGAAGAACTCCTCCAGTTTGTCGTAGCTGCGGTGCTCGAGCGGGGCGGTGAGCTCCCCCACCCGGCCCTCGACCTCGACCGACTCGTGCACCGCCTTGGCGTTGAAGCGGCCCCGGCCCCTGCGGAAGAGGCGGATCTGGTGGTCGGGCCACAGGTCGCCGTGGCGGAGCCACTTGCCGAAGAAGATGTTCTTCCGGGGGAGGCGGTAACCGTCGCAGGGGCCGTCGGCGGCGAGGATGGCCTCGATCTGGGCCTTCAGCTCCCCGCTCACCCGCTCGTCGGCGTCCAGGCTGAGGACCCAGGGATGGCGCGCCTCCCCGAGGGCGAGGTTCTTCTGGGCGGCGTAGCCCGCCCAGGGCCGATCGAGCACGACCGCGCCGCGCGCGCGGCAGAGCTCCTGGGTGCCATCCGAGCTCCCGCAATCCACCACCACGATCTCGTCGGCCCAGGCGGCGCTCTCCAGGCAGGCGCCCACGCGGGCGGCCTCGTTGCGCGTGACGATGGTCACGCTGAGGGCCTGGCGCCGGGCGCCCGCCGGCCCGCCCGCCGCCGCGCCCACGGGACGCTCCGCCACCCCGGACATCCCCATCAGGCCTTCTGCGACTTTTCCCACTCGTCCAGGGGGACGGCCTCGTCCACTAGCATGACGGGGATGCCGTCCTCGATCCGGTAGACGAGCTTCGACTCCCGGCAGATCAGGAAGTTCTCGTCCCGGCTAAGCTCGAGGGGCTTCTTGCACACCGGACAGGCCAGGATCTCCAGCAGCTCCTTGTCGATCGCCATCGTCACCCTCTCCTCATCAGCCATTCCCGTTCGGCCCGGAGGCCCTCCCGGAGGGAGGTCCGCGGGCGGAAGCCCAGCTCCGCCCGGGCGCGGGAGGTGTCCGCCCAGGTGTGGCGCACGTCCCCCTTCTGGGCGTCGACGAACGCCACGTCGCCGTTCGCGTTTGCGCCGAAGACCAGGACGGCGTGTCCGGTGTC
>JBBTDR010000492.1:0-12854 GCA_038042665.1 Nitrospinota bacterium | reverse complement strand
CGCCCCCAGCGCCGGCGGCGCAAAGCCCCCCGCGGCCATCCCCAGGAGGGCTGCCAGGAGGAGCCCTCCTCCCCGCAGGCCCGCCGCCCGGCCCTTCGGCCTGCCCGCGGGCCGTCCGGACCCTGCCACGTTTCCGGCCTCCCATCGGGCGGAGGGAGAGGATGTCCGGGGCTTCTCAGGTCCCGTGCTGCCAGCTCTTTAAATAGCGTTTCTGCTCCGCCGTCAAGGAATCGATCTTCACGCCCATGCTCTTGAGCTTGAGGCGGGCGATCTCGGCGTCGGTCTCGGCGGGGACCGGATAGACCTTCGCCTCCAGGCTCTTCCCCTGCTTCACCAGGTACTCGGCGGCCAGGGCCTGGTTGGCGAAGCTCATGTCCATGACGCTGCTGGGGTGGCCCTCGGCGGTGGCGAGGTTGACCAGGCGCCCGCCGCCGATGACCACGATGCGGCGGCCGTCCGGCATGGTGTACTCATCCACGAGGCCGCGGATCTCGCGCTTGGACTTGGCGGCCCGCTCGAGCCCGGCCACGTCCACCTCGACGTCGAAGTGGCCCGAGTTGGAGATGATGGCCCCGTCCTTCATCCGCGCGATGTGCTCGAGGCGGACGACGCTGGTGTCGCCCGTCACGGTGCAGAAGAAGTCGCCGATCTTCGCGGCCTCGGCCATGGGCATCGCCCGGTAGCCGTCCATGAGGGCCTCGAGGGCGCGCAGGGGGTCCACCTCGGTGACGATGACGTTGGCGCCCATCCCATGGGCCCGGCTGGCCAGGCCCTTGCCGCACCAGCCGTAGCCCGCGACGACGAAGACCGAGCCCGCGAGCAGGCGGTTGGTGGCGCGGATGATGCCGTCGATGGTGCTCTGGCCGGTGCCGTAGCGGTTGTCGAAGAAGTGCTTGGTGTTCGCGTCGTTGACGGCGATGACGGGGAAGCGGAGCACCCCCTCCTCCGCCATGGCCCGGAGCCGGATGACGCCGGTGGTGGTCTCCTCGGTGCTCCCGATGATGCCCGGGATGAGGTCGGTGCGCTTGGTGAGGACCTCGGTGACGAGGTCGGCGCCGTCGTCCATGGTGATGTGGGGCTTGGTGTCGAGCACGGCGCGCAGGTGCTTGTAGTAGGTGTCCCGGCCCTCGCCCTTGATGGCGAAGACGGGGACCTTCTCGTTCACGGCGAGGGAGGCGGCCAAGTCGTCCTGGGTGGAGAGGGGGTTCGAGGCGCACAGGGCGACCTTGGCCCCTCCGGCCACCAGGGTCTTCATGAGCACGCCGGTCTCGGTGGTGACGTGGAGGCAGGCTCCGATGCGGATGCCCTTGAGGGGCTTCTCCCGCTCGAAGCGCCGCCGGATCAGGTCGAGCACCTGCATGCTGCGCCCGGCCCATTCCATCCGCAGGGCGCCCTGCCCCGCCAGCTTCGGGTCCTTGACGTCGAAGTTCATCGTTTCTCCGTTGGGGTTTTCCGGTGGTGCGGGCGGCGGTTGTGCGGCGCGCCGGGCTCACGCCCCGACGGCGGTCTTCAGGTCCCTGGCCTTGTCTGTCCGCTCCCAGGTGAACTCGGGCTCCTCGCGGCCGAAGTGGCCGTAGGCCGCGGTCTTCTTGTAGATGGGCCGGCGCAGGTTGAGGCTCTCGATGATCTCGCGCGGCTTGAGGCCGAAGACCTCGCGCACGGCCGTGGCGAGCTTCACCGGGTCCACCTTGCCCGTGCCGAAGTCCTCGACGAGGACCGAGACCGGGTCGGCCACCCCGATGGCGTAGGCGAGCTGGACCTCGGCCTTCCCGGCCAGGCCCGCCGCCACGATGTTCTTGGCGATGTAGCGGGCCATGTAGGCCGCCGAGCGGTCCACCTTGGTCGGGTCCTTGCCCGAGAAGGCCCCGCCGCCGTGGCGGCTGTAGCCGCCGTAGGTGTCCACGATGATCTTGCGGCCCGTCAGCCCCGTGTCCCCCATGGGCCCGCCGATGACGAAGAGGCCGGTGGGATTCACGTAGAAGCTGGTCCGCTTGTGGATCATGTGAGCGGGCACGATGGGGAGGATGACGTGCTTGACCATGTCCTCGCGGATCTGCTCGAGGTCCACCTCGGGGGCGTGCTGGGCCGAGATGACCACGTTCTCGATGGCGACGGGCTTGCCCCGCTCGTAGCGGACCGAGACCTGGCTCTTGCTGTCCGGCCGGAGGTAGGGGAGGGTCCCGTCGCGGCGCACGGCGGAGGCCCGCTGGACCAGCTTGTGGGCCAGCGTGATGGGGAGCGGCATGAGCTCCTGGGTCTCGGAGCAGGCGAAGCCGAACATCATGCCCTGGTCGCCCGCCCCCTGCTCCTTGTAGAGCCCCTCGCCCTCGGTCACGCCCTGGGAGATGTTGGGGGACTGGCGGTTGAGGGCGGTCACCACGGCGCAGGTGTTGCAGTCGAAGCCGTAGGCGGCGTTGTCGTAGCCGATCTCGCGGATGGTCTCGCGGGCGATGTCCCGGGCCTCGTAGCGGGCGGTGGTGGTGATCTCGCCGGCGACGAAGATGATGCCGGTGGTGATCAGGCACTCGCAGGCCACCCGGCCCTGGGGGTCCTGGCGGAAGATCGCGTCCAGGACGGCGTCGCTGACCTGGTCGCAGATCTTGTCCGGGTGACCCTCGGAGACGGACTCCGAGGTGAAGATGAAGTCAGCCGAGCTGGGGCTGGCGCTCATGCGCTCCCTCCCGAGGGGTAAAGGTTCAGACGGCGGGCCGGACGAAGGGCCTGCCCCGGTCCCAGCCGCGCCATTTTCCGCTCAACAGCGCCCGGATCTCCTCGGCGGAGCCGCACTCGAGCATCGCGGCCGCCAGCCCCTCCGCCTGGGCCAGGGTGACCCCCGCGATGGCCCGCCGGACGGCCGGCGCCTTGGCCGGGGCCATGCTCAGGCTCCGGAAGCCGAGGCCCAGGAGATATACCGCACTCTTCGGGTCTCCCGCCAGTTCCCCGCAGAGGGTGGCGGGGATGCCGGTGGAGCGGGCCCCCTGGGCCACCCCCCGCAGGAGCCGCAGGATGGCGGGGTGGAGGGGGTCGAAGCGGTCCGCCACCCCCTTGTTGGCGCGGTCCACGGCCAGGGTGTACTGGATGAGGTCGTTGCTCCCGACCGCCAGGAAGTCCACGTGCCGGGCCAGCTGGTCGGTGCACAGGGCGGCCGCGGGGGTCTCGATCAGGATGCCCTGGCGGATGGCCTCGTTGAAGGGCGCCCCTTCCCGCCGCAGCTCCTCCTTGCACGCCTCCAGGAGGGCCCGGGCCTCGCGGACCTCCTCCAGGGAGGAGACCATAGGGTACATCAGCGAGAGGTCGCCCTCGGCCGAGGCCCTCAGGATGGCTCGCAGCTGGCGCTTGAAGAGCTCGGGCCGCTGGAGGGCGAAGCGGATGCCCCGGACCCCGAGGGCGGGGTTGGCCTCCTCCGCGCCCTCCCGGAAGGCGGCGGGCGGGAGGCCCCGGTCTCCGCCCAGGTCCAGGGTGCGGATGACGGCGGGCCGGGGGCGGGTGGCCCGGGCCAGGCGGAGGTAGCGCGCGAGGTGCTCCTCCTCGCTGGGGAAATCCCGCCGGTTGAAGTAGAGCGACTCGCTGCGGTAGAGCCCCACTCCGTCCATCCCGGCGCCCTCGAGCCGGCCGAGCTCGCGGTCGTCCACGATGTTGGCGAGGATGGCGACGCGGGTGCCGTCCCGGGTGGCCGCCGCGCGCTGGATGGCGGGCCTCTCCTCCTCCGCCTCCTCCAGGGAGCGGTCCCGCCCGCTCCGGTAGGCGGCAAGGGCCTCCTCGCTCGGGTTGATGAGGACCACCCCCGCCCCGCCGTCCACGAGGAGCCGGTCGCCGGTGCGGACGCGGCGGCTGGCGTCCGACGTCCCCACCACGCAGGGGAGGCCCAGGGCCTGGGCCATGAGGGCGGTGTGGGAGGTCTGGCCGCCCAGGTCGGTGACGAAGCCCAGGATTTTCCCGTCCGAGAGGGCCACGACGTCGGCGGGGGTGAGATCGCGGGCGACGAGGACGGCCGGCTCCCCGGGCTCCGGGTCGGCGTCTTGCCCGGGGTGCTCGGCCAGGTGGCGCATGATGCGCTCCCCGGCGTGGCCGATGTCCAGCCGGCGATCCCGGAAGTAGGGGTCCTCCAGGGCCTCGAAGAAGCGGGCGAAGTGCTCGACGGCCTCCTGGACCGCCCACTCGGCGTTGACCCCCTGCTCGCGGATGCGGCGGCGGGCCTCTCCGATGAACATCTCGTCGCCGAGGAGGAGCCGGCCCAGGTCGAGGATGTAGTGGTGGCCGGGGCCGAGGCGGGCGCTGGCCGCCTCGCGGATGGCCTCGATCTGGGCCGAGGCGGCAGCGTCGGCGCGGTCGAGGCGGGTGGCCTCCTCCCCCGCCCGCGCGGGAGGCACCCGGCGCAGCCGGCCCGCGGAGGGGCGGTTGGCGGCCACCCAGGCGCGGCCCAGGGCGAGGCCCTCGGAGGCGCCAACTCCCTCGATGCGCGGGGGCTGCATCACGCCTCCTCGCCGAAGCGGTTCGCCACCAGCTCGCACAGCTTCTCCAGGGCCGCCTCGGCGCCGGGCCCCTCGGCGCGGATCTGGAGCTCCGTCCCCTTGCGGGCGGCCAGCATCATCACCCCCATGATGCTCTTGCCGTCCACCTCGATGCCCTGGGCGGAGACGAAGATGCCGCAATCAAAGGTGGTGGAGAGGCGCACGAAGGCGGCCGCCGCCCGGGCGTGGAGGCCGAGCTGGTTGCGGATGGCGGCGGTCCGGACGGGCATCCTAGCTCTCTTTCGGCTGCGGGGGGGAGCCCGTCTGCAGCGCGCGGAGCATCTCGCTGGGCTGGGCGAGGTTGCGCCGGCCGTACTCCACGAGGAAGCGGGCCGCCTCCTGGACGCTCTTGCCCTTGATGAAGGGCACCTTGAGGAGCATGGGCAGGTTCACCCCCGTGAGCACCTCCACGTCGGCCCGGTTGAGCATGGCCAGGGCGGCGTTGGTGGGGGTGCCCCCCATCATGTCGGTCATGACGAGGATGCCCTCGCCCGAGTCCACCTCGCGCACCGCCCGTTCGATCTCCTCGGTGAAGCGGCCGGGGTCGTCGCCGGGCTTGAGGCTGACGGCGCGCATCTGGGTGACGCCCGCGAGGACGGTCTCCGCCGTCTGGAGCAGCGCCTCGGGGAGGTCGCCGTGGCCGACCAGGACGAGTCCGATCACGGGCCGCCCTCCCCTTCCCCGCGCCCGGCTTCGGCCCCCGAGGGCCGCAGGCTCTCCGCCGCGATCTGGGCGGTGAGGCTGCGGCTGAACTCCTCGGCGGAGAAGTGGCCCATCCGCTGGAGCAGCAGGTTGCGGGCGGCCACCTCGATGAGGGTGGGGATGTTGCGGCCGGGGGCCACCGGGATGCGCACCACGGGCAGCTCCTTTCCCAGGATGTCCCGGGCCTGGAGGTCGATCCCCAGCCGCTCGAAGGGCATCTCGGGGCTCCAGGGGGTGAGCTCGACGATGAGCTCGACGTTCTTCTCGTAGCGGATGGCCACTACCCCGAAGAGGTCCTTGAGGTTGAGGATCCCCAGCCCCCGGACCTCGATGTGGTGCTTGAGGAGGTCGGTGCTGCGGCCGACGAGGTCGTCCCCGCGCAGCTGGATGTCCACCACGTCGTCGGCCACGAGGCGGTGCCCCCGGGTGACGAGGTGGAGGGCGCACTCGCTCTTGCCGATCCCGCTCTTGCCCTCGATGAGCACCCCGACCCCGTAGAGGTCCACCAGCACCCCGTGGAGGCGCGCGTGCAGGGAGAGATGGGCCTCCAGGTAGGCGAGGAGGCGGGGCAGGACCTCGCTCCCCGGGTGGGGGGAGAGGAAGAGGGGCAGGTCCTCCCGGTCGGCCACCTCCCGCACGACCTTGGGGATGTAGCCGCCCCCCATGGCGAGGATGGCGCAGACGGGGAGGTGGAAGAAGCGGTTGAGCGCTTTCTCCAGCGCCTCGGGGGCCAGGCTGTTGAGGTAGCGGATCTCGGTGTTGCCCCAGACCTGGATGCGATCCAGGTGCAGCTCCTCGAGGAAGCCGGCCAGGGGCAGGCCGTTCTTCTGGTAGCGGGTGTGCCGGATGGCGCGCGCGAGGCCGCCCTTGCCGGCGAGAAGCGCCAGGCCCAGCTCCTCGCGCAGGTCCTCGAGCAGTTGGGCGACCGAGAGTTGGTTCATGCCCGTCTTCCCCAGGGCGGCGTCCGCCGGCGCCGCGGCGCTTCCCCTCTCCCGGTCTGGCTGGGGGCGGGCCGGCTGGCGCCGCGGGCGATTTCGGGCGGACATCCAACTCGGCGGGAGCCGCGGTGGAGCCTGCGGAGTTGGAAGTTTATTAAAGTGAAAACAATTACTTACCCGGTATTTGTTGACTAGGTCCCTGATGTTTCCGGGACCGCGTCAGCCACAGCCATTCTCGCCCCATTCTCGCCTGGCGTCAATGCGCGCCCTTGGGCAAATGCTGACGCCGGCGGCCCGCCGAGGGAAGGCGCAGCTCCTTGCGGTATTTCGTGACCGTCCGCCGGGCGATCAGGACGTGGGCGTCCTTGAGTTTTTCGACGATCTGCTGGTCGGTCAAGGGGCGGCCCTTGTTCTCGGCCTCCACGATCTGGCGGATCTTCGCCTTGACGGCGACCGAGGAGGCGTGGTTTCCATCGTCGGATGCGAGCCCGCTGTGAAAGAAATACTTGAAGGGGAAGACCCCCCGGGGCGTCTCCATGTACTTGCCCGTCGTCACCCGGCTCACCGTGGACTCGTGCATCTCGATGTCCTCGGCCACGTCCCGCAGGACGAGGGGGCGCAGGTGGCTCACCCCGTGGTCCAGGAAGGCGCGTTGGAAGGTGACGATGCTCCGGGACACCTTGAGGATGGTCTGGCGGCGCTGCTCGATGCTCTTGAGGAACCACACGGCCGCCCTCACCCGCTCCTCGATGAAGCGCCGGGCGTCGGCGGGGGTGGAGCTCCGGTTCGCCGCCATCTGGGTGTAGAAGGGGCTCAGGCGCAGGGGGGGCAGCCCGTCGTCATTGAGGAGGATGTCGTAATCCTCCCCCCGGCGGATGACCGTCACGTCCGGCACCACCACCTCCACCCGCTCCTCGGCGAAGCGCTCGCCGGGCCGGGGATGGAGGGTGCGGATGACCCGCAGGGCCGCCTGGAGGTCCTCGGGCTCGGCCCCCATCTGCCGGGCCAGGCGCGGCAGGTGCCGCTCCTCGATCTGGCCGAGGTGGTCGCGCACCAGCGGGAGGGCGAGCCCGAGGGCCTTTGGGTCCGCCAGGCCGTCGCGCTCGAGGTTCCGGAGCTGGAGGAGCAGGCACTCGCGCAGGTCGCGCGCTCCCACCCCGGGCGGGTCGAACTCCTGGACCAGCGCGAGCGCCCGCCCGGCCTCGGCCTCGCCGAGCCCCTCCCCCGCCGCCAGCTCCAGCGAATCGGCCCGGAGGTAGCCCCCCTCGTCGATGTTCCCCACGATGAGGCGCGCGAGGCGCAGGACGGGCCCGGGCGCCGAGCTGAGCTGGAGCTGCCACTCCAGGTGCTCGGTCAGGCTCTCGGGCTTCGAGAGGGTCTGTTCGTAGGAGGGGAAGTCCCCCTCGCCGGGGAGCGGCCCCGCCGCGCTGCGCAGGCCGTAGTCGTCCTGGACGATGTTCTCCCAGTCGATCTCGACCTCCCCGCGCTCGTCGGTCTCGGCCGAGGGCACCTCCTCGGGGGCCTCGGGCATCTCCCCGTCGGAGACCTCCCGCACCTCGTCGAGGGCCTCCTCGATGACGGGGTTCTCCAGCAGCTCCTGCTGGACGGCCTGCTGCAGCTCCATGCGCGTCAAGGGCAGCAGGCTGATGGCCTGCTGGAGCATGGCCGTCATCACCAGCCGCTGCTCGGTCTTGAGGCTCAGGCGGGGCTGCAGGACCATGGCCGGATGCCTTCGGCTCCGCGCCCCTAGAGGCGGAAGCTCTCCCCCAGGTAGAGGTGGCGGGCGCGCTCGCTGGCGGCGATCTTCCGGGGGTCGCCCGCCTCCAGGATCTTCCCTTCGCTGATGATGTAGGCGCGGTCGGCGACCTGGAGGGCCTCGCGCACGTTGTGGTCGGTGAGGAGGATGCCGATGCCCCGGTCCCGCAGGCCCCGGACGATGTTCTGGATGTCGTGGACCACGATGGGGTCGATGCCCGCGAAGGGCTCGTCCAGGAGGATGTAGGTGGGCGAGGTGGCCAGCGCCCGGGCGAGCTCCACCCGGCGTCTCTCCCCCCCCGAGAGGGCGAAGCCCTTGGACCTGCGGATGTGCCCGATGTTGAGGTCCTCGAGCAGCTGCTGGGCCCGCTCCCGGCGGCTGGCGGCGGTGCCGGGCATGAGCTCCAGCACGGCGAGGATGTTCTCCTCGACCGAGAGCCGCCGGAACACCGAGGCCTCCTGGGGCAGGTAGCTCACCCCCATCCGCGCGCGCCGGTACATGGGGACCGGGGTGATCGGCTCCCCGTCGAGGACGACCTCGCCCCCGTCGGCGGCGATGAGCCCCACGATCATGTAGAAGATGGTGGTCTTCCCCGCCCCGTTGGGGCCCAGGAGACCCACGATCTCGCCGGGCCGGACCTCCAGGTCCACCCCGTCCACCACGCGCCGGCCCGCGAAGGCCTTCGCGAGACCCCGCGTGGCCAGGGCCCGCTCGCCGCGGCCGTTGGCCTGGGCGGCGGGAAGCGGCGCGTCACCTCCTCGGAGCAGCATCGTATCCCCTTTGTTGGGAGCGCGGGGCGGGAGCGGACTGGGGCTTCTCCTCGTCCGGGAAGAGGGTCACGTTCACCCGGCGGTCCGTGGTGCCGTGGACCACCGTGCGGTCCTCCTTGAGGAAGAGCTCGATCTTGTCCCCCACCACCTGGTTCTGGCCCTCCCAGGCCCTGGGGTTGCCCGTGAGGATGCCGATGCCCGTCTCCTCGTGGTAGTCGAGCCTCTCGCCCGAGGCGAACTTCGTCTTGTTTTGGTTGATCAGCACGCGGCCGATGGCCACGATCCGCTCCACCGAGCCCGCGGCGTCCGGGTTCTCGCCGGGGGGGCCCTTGCGGCTGCCGCGGAGCGCGGCGGGCGCCGGGGCGGGGGGGGGGTCGGCCTGATCCCCCTCCTTCTCCCGCTTCTTGATGTAGACCTCGAGCCGGTCGGACTGGATCTGGAGCTCGCCCTGGATGGCCTTCACGTTCCCGAGGAAGATCACGAGGTTCGTCTGGTTGAAGGCCTCCATCCGGTCGGAGGTGACGTGGATGGGTTCCTTCTTCTTCGGTTCCTGGCCCGGGGGGGCGCCTGGGCGCTGGGCCGGAGCCGCCTGGGCGGCCCCGGCCGCCAGGAGGATGGCGGCCGCCAGGAGGGCGGCGCGGGTCAAGGTCCTCACGGCGTTTTCCCCCTGGCGGGCGCCCCGGCCGCCTCGGTGATGACGGCGCTCACCTTCTCTTGCAGGACGTAGCGGCCCTCCTCGGTGTTCCCCTCCAGGCCGACGCCGGTCAGCTTGAAGGTCTGCCCCTCGAGGAGGACCGGGGACTCCGAGGCCAGGCTGTGCGCCTTGGGGTTGTAGGCGAGGGCTTCGGTGCGCAGGGAGAGGCCCTCCGAGGTGCGGACGACGACGTTCCCCATGATGGTGACGGCCCGGGAGCTGTTGCCGAGCACCCCGCGGTCGGCGGTGACGTCGGTGGGCCTCCCGTCCCTGGCGTAGAGGCGCATCCGGAGGTTCTGGAGGTGGGTCTCGTCCTTCTTGCGGTAGACGAGGGCGGTGTCCGCCCACATCTCCCACTCCTTGCGGCCCTTGGTGTTCTGGACCATGTGGGCCTTGTCGATGCGCAGATCCGCGTCCGCGCCCAGGAGGGAGACCCCCCCCACGTTCACCTGGAGGCCCGAGGTGCGGACGAGGTAGTAGGCCATGGTCCCCCCCAGGGCCACCACCACGGCCAGCAGGGACCATCGCACTGCGCGGCGGGAGAGCATGGGGGTCAACACCTCTTCGGAACGCCGGCCGGGCCGCCGGCGCATCGCGCATAAAAAGAAATGCATGCCGCGCTGCTATGCAAATTCAGTGCCGCTGATAGGATGCCATACGTTCCGGAGGGTGTAAAGGGAAAACCGGCGCGGACAAAAACTCCTACACCCGCTCGATTTGGACCCGCCGGCCGCTCCCCGGGAGGATCTCGATCCGCACCAGGGTCCGGACGGGGTAGCGGGCCGGGTCCAGCCGGTTGGGCCACTCGAGGAGGGTGACGCGCCCCTCCATCCACTCCTCCAGCTCCAGATCGAGGGGATCGGCCCCGGGCGGGAGGCGGTAGAGGTCCGCGTGGAGGACGGGCGGCTCGGTCGGGTGGTGCTGGAGGAGCACGAAGCTGGGGCTGCGGACGGCCCTCCCCTCCCCGCCCGGCAGGGCGTGGATGAGGCCCCGGGCGAAGACGCTCTTCCCGGCCCCGACGTCCCCGTAGAGGAGCACCACCTCGCCCGCGCGGAGCCCCCGGGCGAGTTCCGCCCCCAGGCGCTCGGTCTCCTCGGGCGAGGAAGTTTCCCGGACCCGCGTGCTCAGCGCCCCTTCTCCCCGGCCCGATCGAGCACCTGCTTGCGCGCCAGCGGGATGAGCGGGAGCAGGTCCGTCGCCGTGACGCCCGCCTCCCCCATCCGCTGGGCCGCCAGGTCGCCCGCCAGGCCGTGCAGGTAGACGCCCGCGACGAGGGCCGCCTCGGAGGCCAGCCCCTGGGCCAGCAGGCCCCCAACGATGCCCGAGAGCACATCCCCCGTCCCGGCGGTGGCCAGGGCGGCGTTGCCGGTGGGGTTGATCCAGGCCTCGCCCTCGGGGGTGGCCACGATGGTGCCCCAGCCCTTGAGGGCGAGGGGGGTCTGGTGCCGGGTGGCGAAGGTGAGGGCCGCCGCGATCCGGTCCGCCTGCACCTCCTGGGTAGAGATCCCCGCGAGGCGGGCCATCTCCCCGGGGTGGGGGGTGAGGAGGAGGTCCGGCCTCGGCCCGTCCAGCACCGTGAGGTCCTGGGAGAGGGCGTTCAGGGCGTCCGCGTCGAGCAGCAGGGGCCGCTCCACGTGCTGGATGATCTGCTGGACGAGCTCCACCGTCCGGGGGTGGGTGGAGATGCCGGGCCCCACCACCAGGGCGTTCATCCCCGCCGCCTTCTCCAGGATGAGGTCGAAGCCCGCCGGGTCCAGGGTGCCGCCCGCGCTGGCCGGGAGCCCCAGGCACATCACCTCGGCCGGGCCCGCCTCCACGGCGTAGGCCAGCGGCTCGGGCACCGCCAGGGTCACCCGCCCCGCCCCCGCGCGCAGGGCCGACAGCGCGGTCATCAGGGCGGCGCCCATCATCCCGGGCGAGCCCGCCACGATGAGGAGCTGGCCCGCGTCCCCCTTGTGGGCGTCCCGCCGCCTGCGGGGCAGGAGCCCGGCGACGTCGGAGGCCTCGGTCAGGCGCAGGGGGATGCCCTCCTCCAGCACGCAGGCCTCGGGGATGCCGATGTCGAGCAGCACCACCTCCCCCGCGTGCTCCGCCGCGGGCATGAGCAGATGGCCGCGCTTGAGCATGGCGAAGGTGAGGGTCAGCCGGGCGCTCAGGTGGGGGGGCTCGGCCTGCCCCGTGGTGGCGTCGAGGCCCGAGGGGATGTCCACGGCGGCGATGGGGGTGGACACCCGCGCGAGGGCCTCGATGGCCTCCCCCACGAGCCCCCGGGCGGGCGGGGTGAAGCCCGTGCCCAGGATGGCGTCCACGACGAGGTCGCTCTCGGCGGCGGCGGCCTGGAGGCGGCCCGCCTCGCCGGGCCCGACGCCCTCGATGGGGGCTTCCATCTTGCGCAAGACGTTGAGGAAGAGGGCGGGGTCGCCCGCGGCCTCCTCGGGCGGGAAGAGCGTCATCACCCGCACCTGGGCGCCCCGGTTGAGGAGGTAGCGGGCGATGACGAAGCCGTCCCCCCCGTTGTTGCCCTTGCCGCAGACGACGAGGACGCGCAGCCCCGGGCGGCCGAACCGCTCCCAGATGGCCCCGGCGGCGCGGCCGCCCGCGGTCTCCATCAGGCAGGCCGAGGGGATGTCGAACTCCTCGGCGGCCCGCGCGTCCACCCGGGCCATCTCCCGCGCCGCCGCCACCGGAAGGGACACGGCTCAGCCCCCCGACGCCCGCGCGATGAGATCGGCCATCTCGCGGACGGCGCGCTCGAAGCCCACGAAAACGGCGTGGGAGACGATGCTGTGGCCTATGTTCAGCTCCTCCAGGCGGGGGAGCGCGGCCACCGGGGCGGCGTTCAGGTAGGTGAGGCCGTGCCCGGCGTGGAGGCCCAGGCCCAGGGCGTGGGCGCGCTGGGCGGCCTCGCGGAGGGCGTCGAGCTCCCGCCGCCGCTGGGCGGGGGTCTTGGCCTCGGCGTAGGCGGCGGTGTTGAGCTCGACGAAGTCCGCCCCGAGCGCGCGCGCGGCCTCCAGCTGCCCGGGCCGGGGGTCGATGAAGAGGCTGAGCGCGATGCCCGCCTGGCGCAGGGGGGCGATGATCTCGGGCAGCCGCGCCGCCTGCCCGGCGGCGTCGAGGCCGCCCTCGGTGGTGACCTCCTGGCGGCGCTCGGGGACGAGGGTGGCCTGCTCGGGCCGGACCTCCAGCGCGATGGCCCGCATCTCGGCCACGGCGGCCATCTCGAGGTTGAGCTTGCCCCGCACCACCTGGCGGAGCAAGCGCAGGTCGCGGTCCTGGATGTGGCGGCGGTCCTCGCGCAGGTGGACGGTGATGCCCACGGCGCCCGCGCGCTCGGCGGCGAGGGCGGCGGCCACGGGGTCGGGCTCGTTGGTCTGGCGGGCCTGGCGGATGGTGGCGACGTGGTCCACGTTCACGCACAGCTTGGCCATGGGCGTTCCTGCGCTCCTTCGCCGTGCGCCTGTGCTCGGGATGCCGCGGTGAAAG
>JBBTDR010000491.1:0-3898 GCA_038042665.1 Nitrospinota bacterium | reverse complement strand
CCGCAGCTTCTCCCGCACCGGCCCCGGCAGGCTCGAGGCGGCGAGCCGCACCGCCAAGGCCTCCCCGCCGAGGCCCGCGTCGGGGGGCTCCCCCTCCGCCGCCCGGCCCGACGCCCCCAGCCTCTCGCGCATCTTCTCGAACATGGCACCCTCCTCCGCAGGAGGGCGGCCCGCGGCGGGCCCCAAGAGAGCCCCGCCCAGCCGCCCCTTGTGAACGACGTCCACCGAGTGGACCGCCTCGATCGCCAGAATGTGGAGCACGGGCCGCCCGCCCTCCCCGCGCACCTCGCCCCGGCCCAGCACGTCGAACGAGAAGCCGAAGGGCTCCTCGATCCCCCGCTCCAGCGCGTCGTGGGCGAGGGCGTGGAACCAGGCCGCCGACCGGGCCACCGCGAAGGTGGAGACCAGCCCCTCCGCCTCCATGCGCACCCGCCGGTGCCAGCCCACGAGGTCCTTGATGTCCGGATCGCCCCCCCGGGCGTGGTTGGCGAAGGCCTGGGCCCCCTCGAACAAGGGCGCCGCCCCGGCCAGCACCTCCCGGGGCAGGAACCAGTCCCCCTCGCGCGAGGGCCCGGGCCGGGCGATGAGCACCTCGAAGTCCCAGCCGCCCTCCTCCCCCCTGCCCGCCGCCGCCCGCAGCACCCCGCCCCGGAGCCGGATGGCCCGGGCCTGGGGAGCCTTCCCCCCCGCGAAGAGACCCTTCATCCCGACCTCCTCCCTCTTTTTTCCCCGCTACCGCTCGGGCTTCCCCCGCTACCGCTCGGGCTCCGCCGCCGCCCGGGCGCCCCCCCAGCGGCGCCCACGGGGGGGAATGTAGGCCACCCGGCGGGAAAGCCTCTTACATCAAATTCAGGCTGGTTCCGGCTCGGGGGGATTTTTTGCGCCAGCGTGCAAAAAACTTGATAGCGCCTTAATTCGCTGCATTTTCCTGTCATTCCGAGCGCCATCGGCGCGAGGAATCTGCTTGGTGAACGCAGATGCCTCGGTAGGGGCGGTTCGCGGCTCGGCTGAGCTCGCCGAAGTCGAACCGCCCCTATGGGTTGAACCGCGGATGCTTCGCGGAGCCTGCCCAGGGGCAGGGGCGGTTCACGAACCACCCCTGCGGCATGACAGGACGAATCCGCTTCAAATCCGGACACCACCAAAAAACTTGTCCGGCGGGGCGGTTTGGGCGAGGATGCGGGGGCGCCCGCAGGGAGGACCGCGGATGGACGGGACGATCGGAGGGCTCCTCGCCCGCATCCCCTGGAGCCAGGCCCTCGACATCGGGGTGATGTGGTTCCTGCTCTACCAGGTGTACACGCGCTTCCAGGGCACCCAGGCCCTGCGGCTCCTGGTGCGGGTGTTCCTGGTGTGGCTGGCGTATCTCGCGGCCCAGGCGGCGGGGCTGGTGCTCACCTCGTTCCTGCTCTGGGCGCTCTGGCTGGCGGGGCTGCTGCTCTTCCTGGTGAACTTCCAGGGGGAGATCCGCCGCATCGTGATGCAGCTGCGGCCGGTGAGCCGCCTCTGGGTGATCCTGGCGCGGGCGCGGCGGGTGGGGCTGCCGGAGGAGAGCGTCGAGGCGGTGGCGGAGGCGGCCTTCGCGCTGGCGCGGCGGGGGACGGGGGCCATCCTCGTCCTCGGGCGCCGGGACCCGGTGGCGCCCCTGCTGCGGAGCCCGGGGGAGGAGATCGGGGCCGAGGTGCGGCCTGCGCTCCTGGAGACGCTCTTCCTCCACGGGGCGCCCTACCACGACGGGGCGGTGCTCATCCAGGGGGGGAGGCTCCAGCGGGCGGGCTGCGTGCTGCCGCTCTCGGAGAACGCGGGCCTGCCCGCCTTCTACGGCACCCGCCACCGGGCGGCGGCGGGCATCACCGAGGCCTCGGACGCCCTGGCGGTGGTGGTGTCGGAGGAGCGGGGCGAGGTGTCGGCCGCGGAGGAGGGGCGCTTCCGGGCGGTGGAGTCGGCCACGGAGCTGGCGGGCTGGCTCTCCTCGCGCCTGCGGGCGGGGGCGGAGTCCCCCCGGCGGAGGCGCCTCCTGCGCGGCGCCCTGCTCGCCAACTGGCGCCCCAAGGCGGTCACCCTGGCGGCGGCGGGCGTGCTCTGGCTGGTGAGCGCCGGCCCGCACGCGGACCCGCGCGGCCTCTTCGACCGCATCGGCCCGGGGGCGCCCGAGGCGGAGGAGAGCTACACGGCGCCGGTCGCCTACTACGGCCTCCCGCCGGGGCTCGCCCTCGGGGGGACGCCGCCCGCCTCGGTGAGGGTGCGGCTGCGCGCCCGCCGGGACACCCTCAACTTCATGGACGCGGGCAGGCTGCGGGTGAGCGTGAGCCTCGCGGGGCTCGCCGAGGGCCCGGCCCGCGTCGAGCTCACCGCGCGCAACCTCGACCTCCCGGCCGAGGTGCGCCTCGCCGGGTTCGAGCCCAGGGGCCTCTCCCTTCAGGTCGTGCGCTCCCCCGCCCCCCGGACCCCGCCCGCCAAGTAGGGGCGCCTCCCGGAAATACCTTGAAGGAGAAATCGGTCCCAGGCGTCATTCTGAGGGAGCCCTTCGCGTTGCCGGAAAATGTAGGGGCGCACGGCCGTGCGCCCCTACAGGCGTTGCGCGTTCTTTTGTTGTCATTCCGAGCGCAGCGAGGAACCTGCTTCTTCTTTGCGCATCCCTCCAAAAGCAGATTCTTTCGCAGGGGCGTATGGCAATACGCCCCTGCTACGGAGGAATGACTTCGCCCAGGGTGACCACAAGGGTGCGCCGAATGACGGTAGGGGCGCGCGGCCGTGCGCCCCTGATCGTTCAATGAATCCCCGGGCCGCAAGCCTGGCCCCTCCGGGCGTCCGATTTTCCGAAAACTCGAGTGGGGACTCTGAAATTCAAAAATTTCGGCGGAAATCATCCTTGCCGTTTCCGGCCCCGGGAACCATATTGGGAGTAGCTCGCAGAACAGAGGGAGAACGGGGATGTAAGAGAGGGCTGGGGGCCGGCGGCACCGGCCCGCACCCGGCAGGTGCCGGGGGGCAGGGGAGCGATGGGGGCAAGCGCTCCAAGAACCGGCGGTTCCACCGAAGGGGAGAGCCTATGAGGCGGGAAAGGCACCGGGTATTGCAAGTGCAGACTGAGGCCTCCCCCACCCCATGCGCCGGTCGGGCGGGGAGGGAGAGCCGGAAGGCAGTTCCGGCAGGCCGGCGCCTAGAGACGGGCGGCTAACCGTCCGGCGCGGCCACTGGGGACATTCTCCCCGGCCGCAAGAGCCAGAGAGCACACAGAGCGGGGTGCGATGCCCCGCTCGCTCTTTTGGGGGCGGGAATTTCCCGCCCCCGCGTTCATGTTCCACACAACAAAAAAAAGGCCTTGCGGGCGCGGAAAATTCCCGGATTCTTTTTCCCATTTCCATTGCGCGGGGAATTTCCGTTGCGCGGAGACGGATCGCCTCCCATATTGATCTATGCAGAGGACGCGGCGCGAATGCCTCAAGACGCAAGCCGGTGTATCCGGCGCGCACCCGGCACGGGCCGGGGGGATGGGAGCCCCGAGCCGCTGCAAGCCGGGGATTCCCAGGGGAGCGATGGGGGCAGGCGCTCCAAGAACGCGGGCCGAAACCTGCAGAGGAGGACCTGGATGAAGCGAACGCGCAAAAGAGAGACACGGGCCGAGTTCCCGTCCTCCCTCGCCCCACTCGTCGGCCGGGCAGGGAGGAAAACCGAAGGCTGACGGCCCACGACAGGGCGGCTATCCGCCCTCCCCGGCAAACGACAAAGACCGGGACAAAGAGAATGCTCAAAAAGGAGCGGGGCGCAACGCCCCGCTCTCTTTTTTTGGGCGGGGGGCGACGTATGATGGCCGCGGCCCGCTCATCCTCGGCGCGGTCTTCCTCGCCGAGGAGATCTACGAGACGGGCCTCGTGCTCCTGGCGCTCCGCGCAGG
>JBBTDR010000490.1:0-7081 GCA_038042665.1 Nitrospinota bacterium | reverse complement strand
AGGTGGGTGTGGGCGTTCACGAGCCCCGGGATGAGGAGGGCCCGGCCGAAGCCGTGCCGGGCGCGCCCGGGGACGCGGGCGAGGAGATCATCGGCGGGGCCCAGGGCGGCCACGCGCCCTCCGGCGGTGAGCACCGCCCCCCGGTGGATGGGCGGGGCGCTCACCGGGAGCACCAGGTCGGCCGCCCAGGCGCGCCCCTCGCCCTTCAGGCCGGGGAGGGAGGTCAAACGAGCTCGTAGTAGAAGTTGCGGCGCCTGGGCTCGAACCCCGCGGCGCGCGCCATCGCGTGGAGGCCGGCCTCGTCCATGCAGTGGACGGTGCCGGCCGAGCTCACCACGTTCTCCTCGATCATGGTGGAGCCCATGTCGTTGGCCCCGTAGTGGAGGGAGAGCTCGCCCACCTTCCTCCCCTGGGTGACCCAGGAGGACTGGAGGTTGCCGAAGTTGTCGAGGTAGAGGCGGCTGACGGCGAGCATGCGGAGGTACTCGTGGCTGCCCACGGTGGGGGCGCGCAGGGTGGCCGAGCCGTCGTTCTGGAAGGTCCAGCAGATGAAGGCGGTGAAGCCGCCCGTCTCGTCCTGGAGGCGGCGGAGGCGGTCGAGGTGCTCGATGCGCTCCCCGGGGGTCTCGACGTGGCCGAACATCATGGTGGCGGTGGAGCGCACGCCCAGCTTGTGCGCGGCGCGCATGACGCCCAGCCAGCCCTCGGTGTCCACCTTGAGGCGGGCGATCTTGCGGCGCACCCGGTCCACGAGGATCTCCCCGCCCCCGCCCGGGATGGAGTCGAGCCCCGCCTCCTTCAGCCGGGCGATGACGACCTCGTGGGGCATGTCCTCGAGCTTCGCGATGTGGTGGATCTCGGGCGGGCTCAGGGCGTGCAATTGGAGGCTGGGGAACTCGGACTTCATCCAGCGGAAGAGGTCCTCGTACCAGCCGATGCGGAGGCCGGGGTGGTGGCCGCCCTGGAGGAGGACCTGCCGGCCGCCCGCGGCGTAGAGGCCCTGGAGCTTCTCCCGGACCTGGTCCCGGGTGAGGACGTAGGACTCGGGGTGGCCCCCCGGGGGGCGGTAGAAGGCGCAGAAGGTGCAATAGACGTCGCAGACGTTGGTGTAGTTGATGTTGCGGTCGATGCAGTAGGTGACGTGGCCCTCAGGGTGCTTGCGGGCCCGCACCTCGTCCGCCCCCGCGCCCAGGGACACGATGTCGTCCCCCTGGAGGAGGGCGAAGCCCTCCCCGAGGGAGAGGCGCTCCCCCGAGGCGGCTTTCCCGATGGCGTCGTAGAAGGCGGTGGTGGCCGTGGGCACGGAGCCAAACCTCACGCAAAAGGGATTCGGCGGTCTCCCCCGGCCCCGCCGATCAAGGGGAAATCCCTTCCCCTCCGCCACGGCATCCCGGCGGGCTAGCGCTTCACGTCGAGAAGGCGGGTTTTCCGCTTCAGGATCAGCCCCGAGAGATAAAAGGCCAGGGCGGCCGCAAACAAGGCAAACCAAACGGGATCGGGCTCGATTTTCCCCTCCACGACGAGATCCCCGATCATCTCGAACAACGCCATGATTCCCACTACCCCGAAGACCCGCTTGTACTCCCGCCTGAGCGCCCTTCGCCACGAGAAGGGGCTTTCTGGCTTCACCCACAGGGAAAACTTGGGAATGAGGAGAGGGGTCCGCTCCGTCCAGCGCAGGTATTCCTGGCCGAACTGGCGCGAGAGGAACTCCTCCTCCCCCAGGATCAGCCGTTCGTAATAGAGCCAGAAGGCGAAGACGTAGACCACCACCACGAGGAGAGACTGCGTGAAGAGGAACACCCCCAGGGCCATCAGGAAGTTGCCGAGGTAGAGGGGGTTGCGGCAGAGCGAGTACATGGCCGTGGTCTTCAGGCTCCCCTCCAGGGGGCGGGCCGTGCTCTCCCCCACATAGGAGGACCCCTTGGGCGAATAGCCCATGACCAGGAACCGGACGAGCAGGCCCGTCATCGAGACGCCCAGGCAGACCAGCTCCCACAGGGTGTCGAGGAAGTGCGAGCCCCCGGGATACCGGAAATTCCAGAACCCCATGACCAGCACCGGGGCCATGAGCAGGGGCAAATAGCCCCTCCACCGGTACATCCGGGTTCCCTGGCGGGCGAGTTCTGAGCGAAGCATGGTCCTCGACGAGCCTCCTGGCGGCTGCTGCGCCGTCCCCCTGCCAAGGGGGCACAACGCGGGGAATTATAGGATAAGCCGCGGGATTCCTCTATGGGGAGAGGACCCAAGCGGGTCTTCGATCCGTTCGGGCCGTCCCGGGGCTCTCCCTCCTTGACGATATGGAATACAAGATGCAATTATCCTGATAGTGCATCCTGTGTCTATCTTCCTTGGAGACCGGGAAATGGCGAGCGCAAATGGAAACCAGGTCATCCGCTCCGGCTGCTTCCTCTGCCACGGCGGGTGCGGCATCCGGGTCCACGTCCAGGACGGCCGGGCTGTCCGGGTGGAGGGCGATCCGGATCACCCCAACAGCCGGGGCTACCTGTGCGTGAAGGGCCGGGCGGGGATCGAGCTCCTCTACCACAAGGACCGCCTCCTCCACCCCCTCAAGCGCGCCGGCGCCCGCGGGGAGGGCCGCTGGCAGCGCATCTCCTGGGACGAGGCCATCGGCACCTGCGCGGCCGAGCTCGAGCGGGTCATCGGCCGCTACGGCCCCCTGGCCGTCACTGGCGGGGACGGCACCAAGGCCGACGAGGTGGCCTGGATCGTCGATCTCTTCCTCCTCAACCTGGGCTCCACCAACCGCACGGGCCCGGGCCGGGCCCAGTGCATGTTCCCCCGGCGGGCGGCCTCCAACGCCACCTGGGGCAACTACTACACCCCCGACTACGAGGGCGACCCGCGCCTGATCGTCCTCTGGGGGGACCAGCCCGAGATCTCCAACCACAACTCCATCCTCGGCTTCAAGATGCTCGAGAAGAACAAGCGGGGGGCCAAGCTCATCGTCATCGACCCCCGGCGCACCGCCGCCGCCCGCCGGGCGGACCTCTGGCTCCCCATCCGCCCGGGGACGGACGCGGCCCTCGCCCTCAGCATGATGCACGTCATGATCGAGGAGGACCTCTTCGACCGCGATTTCACCGAGAAGTGGTCGAACGCCCCCTTCCTCGTGGACACCGGGACGGGGGACCTCCTCCGCGACTCCCAGGGCAACTGCCTCGTCTGGGACAAGGAGCAGGACCTCGCCGTGCCGAGCGACTGGCCCGGCGTGCGCCCCAAGCTGTGCGGCTCCTTCGTGGCGCACGGGCGCGCCTGCACGACCGTCTGGCAGCTCCTCAAGGAGCGCTGCGCGCAGTACGCGCCCCGGCGGGCCGCCGAGATCACCTGGCTCAAGGCCGAGGACATCGCCCGCGCCGCCCGCCTCTACGCCACGACCAAGCCGGCCGCCCTGGCATGGGGGGTGGGGCTCGACCAGTGCATCAACGCCCACCATAACGGCCGGGCCTGCGCCATCCTCGAATGCCTCACCGGGAACGTGGACATCCCGGGCGGCAACATGCACCCGGTGCCCTCCCACAAGGGCTGCCGCACCTTCACCGACGCCTTCGGGGAGACCCTTCCGGACGCGGCCTACCTCAAGCAGCTGGGCGCGGATCGCTTCCGCCTCTGCGCGGGCCCCGCCGCCAAGCGCTACGCGAACAACCCCGCCGTCCTCAGGGCCATCCTCACGGGCGAGCCCTACCCCGTCCGCGCCTGGGTGGCCATCGGGGCTAACCCCCTCCTCACCTGGAGCAACGCGAAGGAGGTCTGCCGCGCCTTCATGAAGCTGGACTTCTTCATGGGGGTGGACCTCTTCATGAACCCCTCCCTCCAGCTCGCGGACATCGTCCTCCCGGCGCCCACCCACTTCGAGAAGGAGCGCCTGATGGAGACGCAGGGGTACGGGCCCTACGGGAACGTGCGCTGCGTGCGGGCGGTGGAGCCCCTGGGCGAGGTGCGCGACGAGTTCGAGGTCTGCGGGGACATCCTCCGCCGCATGGGGATGGACGCGCACTGGCCTTGGCGCACGGTGGTGGACTTCTACGAGGAGCGCCTGCGCGAGGCGGGGACGAGCTGGCAGCAGGTGGTGGAGGCGGGCGGGGCCTTCGACCGCATGGCCTACCGCAAGCACGAGACCGGGCACTACCGCAAGGAAGGCGGCTTCCCCACCGCCACGGGGAAGGCCGAGATCTACAGCACCGTCTGGCGGCGGAGCGGCTACGACCCGCTCCCCGGCTACACCGAGCCCCCCGAGAGCCCCTACAGCGACCCCGGGCTCATGGATGAGTACCCCTTCATCGTCATCACCGGGGGCCGGCTGCCCGGCTACTTCCACTCCCAGCAGCGCCAGGTGGCCACCCTGCGCCGCCTCCACCCCCACCCCCAGACCCAGATCCACCCCGAGGCCGCCGCGAGGCTCGGGATCCGGAGGGGCGACTGGGTGTGCGTGGAGTCCCTCCGGGGGAGGTGCGTCCAGCGCGCCAAGCTCTTCGACGGCATGGACCCGCGCCTCGTCCACGTCGAGCACGGCTGGTGGTTCCCCGAGGAGGAGGCCGAGATGCCCCACCTCTACGGGGCCTTCCGCTCCAACGCGAACACCCTCACCCCGAACCAGGATCCCTTCCTCGACCCCGCCTTCGGCGGCTACACCCTGCGGGGCTTCGCCGCCAAGGTCTACAAGGTGAGCGAGGAGGAGGCCCAGCGCATCGGCTGGGAGGAGGCCCTGGAGGCCCGGGCGGGGCTGGAGGCGGCGGCTCCCTCCGCCCGCTGAGGGGCGATGTCCCTACCCCGGCTCGATCTTCTCCCCGTCCCGGTAGCGTCCTAATTTGCGGCGGATTCACCTTGTCATTCCGAGAGAGCCCTTCGCTTCGCTCAGGACAGGCTCCGCGAGCGAGGAATCTGTTTTTTCAGGGCGAGAAGCGGATTCCTCGCTGCGCTCGGAATGACAAGAATAGGCCAAATCAGGACACTACCCCCGTCCCGCCCGATCCCGCTCTTCAAGGGCACGGGGGCCTGGACCTCTCCGGGCGAGCCGTCCGCGCGCCTTCCGCGCCTACCCGATGGGCGGCCGCTTCATCCGGATCTCGGGGGTGGCCTCCTCGTAGGCGTGGGCGATGGAGAGGACCTTCGCCTCGCTCCACTCCGGCCCCGCGATCTGGAGGGAGAGGGGCAGGCCCTCCCGGCTGAAGCCCATCGGGAGCGAGACGGCCGGGCAGCCCGTCATGTTGAAGGCGCTCAGGAAGGGCCGGTGGATCCAGACGCCGTCGACCTCCTTGCCGTTCAGCCGCGCCTTGAGGGTGGCGATGGGCATGGCGGCGCAGGGCATGGAGGGCGTGAGGACCGCGTCCACCCCCCGGAAGAAGCCGGCCATCTCGCGGCGCAGCAGCTCCCGCTGCCGCAGCCCGCGCACGTACTCGTCCGCCGTGACCTTGAACGATCCCTCGACCCGCTCGCGCACGTCGGCGCCGTAGCCCGCCGGGTTCTTCTCGTAGAAGGGGCGGTGGAATTCCGCGTACTCCGGGCCCGAGACGGTGCGGAAGGCCTCCAGCAGCCGCTGCCCGTTGGGGAAGCGCGCCGTCTCCACCCTGGCCCCGAGGCCCTCGAACACCTGCACAGCCTCGGCGAAGGCGCGCGCCACCTCCTCGTCCACCTCGGCGCCCGCGTGGAGGTCGGGGCACAGGACGAGCCGGAAGCCGCGCACCCCGCGCTCCCAGCCCGCCGTGTAGCCGGGCACGGGGGCGTCGCGGCAGGTGGGGTCGCGCGGGTCGTAGCCCGCCAGGGCCTGGAGGGCGAGGGCGGCGTCGCGGCAGGTGCGGGTGATGGGGCCCAGGTGGTCGAGGGTGAGGACGTTCGGGCACACCCCCAGGATGCTGATCCGCCCATGGGTGGGCTTGAGGCCCACGACGCCGCACAGGGCGGCGGGGTTGCGGATGGAACCCCCGGTGTCCGAGCCCAGCGCGAAGGCGGCGAGGCCGGCCGCCACGGCGGCGGCGGAGCCCCCGCTCGAGCCGCCCGTGATGCGGTCGGTCTTCCAGGGGTTGCGGGCGGGGCCGTAGTGGGGGTTGACGTTGGTGGGCGCGGAGGCGAACTCGTGGGTGTGGCACTTCCCCGTCAGGATGGCGCCCGCGAGCCTCAGGCGGACGATGCACTCGGCGTCCTGGGCGGGGACGTGGTCGCGGAAGAAGCTCGATCCGTGGGTGGTGCGGATCCCCGCCGTCTCGATGATGTCCTTGGCGCCGTAGGGGACCCCGTGCAGTGGGCCCCGCCAGCGCCCGGCGGCGATCTCGGCCTCGGCGCGCTTGGCCTCCTCCCGGGCGCGGTCGGCCGTCACGGTGAGGAAGGCGTTGAGCTTGGGGTTCAGCGCCTCGATGCGGCGCAGGTGGGCCTCCACCGCTTCGACGGGGGAGATCTCCCGGCGCTGGATCCGGATCGACAGATCGTGGACGCTCAGGTAGCAAAGCTCCTCGTTCGCCATCTTCTCCCCTCCTCCCGCTGGTTTCGCCTCCTCCGGAGACCCGTTCACGGCCGCCCGCGCCCGCTCCGGCCCGCCGAGCCGGATCGGCCTCCAGCCCGGGGGCGCGAGGCCGTCCTCCACGAGATAGTCGTAGTAGAGCCGGAGGCCCTCCTCCTCCTCGGGCCCCACGTCGTAGCGGATGGCCTCGGTGAGGTAGCGCCGGGCCCGCTCGGGGGAGAGGAAGGGGTGGGTCTCCCGCGCCCGGGCGAGGATCTCCTCCAGGCGGGCGAGGCCCTCGGCCTTGGCCTCTTGCAGAAGTTTCACCGCCCCGGGCCCGCCCGCCCCCGGCCGGAACACCCACAACGCGTAAACGAAGGGCTTGCCGGTGAAGGCCGTCCACTCCTCCCCCAGGTCGAGGACGTAGAACTCCCCCGGGGGCTCGCGCAGGGCGTTGTCCCCGATGAGGAGGAAGGCGTCGAGGGCCTTGTCCTCCCTCGGGGGGCTGAGGGGGTCGATGGGGACGAACTCGGGCTCGGCTCCCCAGCGGTGCTTGAGGAGGACGCGGGCCAGGTTCGCCCCCGCGAGGGACCAAGCGTCGAGCCCCACGCGCCGCACGGCGTCGGC
>JBBTDR010000489.1:0-4626 GCA_038042665.1 Nitrospinota bacterium | reverse complement strand
GGCGTGGGCGCCCTCTACGTGCGGCGCCGCAAGCCCCGGGTGCGCCTCGCGGCCCTCATCGACGGCGGCGGCCACGAGCGCGGCATGCGCTCCGGCACCCTGAACGTGACGGGCATCGTGGGCTTCGGAAAAGCGGCCGAGCTCTGCGCCCAGGAGATGGCGGCCGAGACCGCGCGCCTCGTCAACCTGCGCGAGAAGTTCAAGAGCATCATCTTCGAGAGCCTGGACGAGGTGTACGTCAACGGGCACGAGACCAAGCGCCTGCCCGGCAACCTCAACCTGAGCTTCCCCTACGTCGAGGGCGAGTCCCTCATCATGGGGCTCAAGGACGTGGCGGTCTCCTCGGGCTCGGCCTGCACCTCGGCCAGCCTCGAGCCCAGCTACGTGCTCAAGGCCATGGGCCGGGGCGACGAGCTGGCCCACTCCTCCATCCGCTTCGGCCTGGGCCGCTTCACGACGGAGGAGGAGCTCGAGTACGTGGCCGAGAAGACGGTGGAGATCGTGAAGCGCCTGCGCGAGATGAGCCCCCTCTACGAGATGGTGAAGGAGGGGATCGATCTCTCCAAGGTGGAGTGGCAGGCCCACTAGAACGAGCGCCGGGGCCGCGCGCCCCGCTTCAGGGACGGCCAGAGGGCGGATAGTCCCCCCATCGCGCCTTCGGCGCTCCCTCCCCCCAAAGGGGGGCGGATTTTCCTTCCCCCCTCAAGGGGGGGAGGTGCTGGGGGGTGGGGCGAAGGTAGGTAGAAGGTCTTCCGAGGGAGATTCAACCGATGCCTTACAGCGACAAGGTCGTGGATCACTACAACAACCCCCGCAACGTGGGGTCGCTCGACAAGAAGGACCCCAGCGTGGGCACGGGCATCGTCGGCGCCCCCGAGTGCGGCGACGTGATGAAGCTCCAGATCAAGGTGAACGGGGAGGGCGTCATCGAGGACGCCAAGTTCAAGACCTTCGGCTGCGGCAGCGCCATCGCCTCGAGCTCGCTCGCCACCGAGTGGCTCAAGGGCAAGACGATCGACCAGGCCGAAGAGATCAAGAACACCCAGATCGTCGAGGAGCTGAACCTTCCCCCGGTCAAGATCCACTGCTCCGTCCTGGCGGAGGACGCCATCAAGACGGCGCTGAACGACATCCGGGAGAAGAAGGGGCTCCCCCTCGCCGAGCGCAAGAAGCACTAGGCGCGGAGCGGAGGAGGAGAGAGGAGGCACCATGGAGACCGCGGCGGCCAAGGGGCCCGCGCTCGAGGTGACGGAGGCGGCCTTCGCCCACATGAAGCGCCTCATGGAGAGGGAGGGGAAGACCGGCCAAATCGTCCGCGTGGGGGTGCGGGGCGGGGGCTGCTCGGGCCTCTCCTACGTGCTCCAGTTCGAGCCGGGCGAGAAGCTGAACCCCCTCACGGACACCGTCATCGAGCGGGACGGCGTGCGCCTCGCCGTGGACCGCAAGAGCGCCCTCTTCCTCGCGGGCACCATCCTCGACTACGAGGAGGGGCTCATGGGGAAGGGCTTTGCTTTCAAGAACCCCAACGCGCGCCAGACCTGCGGCTGCGGATCGAGCTTCTCCGCGTAGGCCCGCGAACGGACGCGCCGCGCCCTGGCGACACGCGCGGCGCGCTTTTTTCTGGGGCCGGCGTTTTCGGGCGGAAACGGATGGGTGAGCGGATGAACCAGGCGGCGGTGCTCGAGAGCGGGGATTTCGCGCTCTTCGGGGAGAAGGGCGAGATCCGCCGCATCCCCGCGGAGGTGAGCCACTTCGCCCTCTTCGGCCTCCCCCCCAAGCTCTCCCTCGACGAGCGCGGGCTCGAGGCCAGGTATTACGAGCTCAGCCGCCGCCTCCACCCCGACTTCTTCATGAACGCCCCGGCCGGGGAGCGCATCCGCAGCCTCGAGGCCTCGGCCCGGCTGAACCAAGCCTACCATACCCTCCGGAGCTTCACCCAGCGCGCGGTCTACCTGGTGGAGCTCGTGAGCGGGAAGCTGGCCGAGAACGACGCCCGGCCCCCCGCCGAGCTGCTGGAGCAGATACTCGAGGCCCAGGAGGCCGCCGCCGAGCTGCGCTGCGGCTGCGGGGGCGAGGAGGCCGGGGAGCTGCGCGGGCGCATCCAGGCCGCGCGGGAGTGCTTCGAGGCCCTCCGCGAGGGCCAGCGCCGGGCCCTCCAGGGCCTGGGCGCGCAGTGGGACCGCGCCGTGGACGAGGGCCGGCCGGTCCCGGCCGAGGCCCTCCGGCGGATGCGCGCCATCCTCAGCCAGCGGAACTACCTCGAGAACATCCTCCGCAGCCTGCGCGAAGCCCTGGAAGCGGCGCCGTGACCGATATCGTCGGGGTCGACCTGGGGACCACGAACAGCCTGGTGGCGGCCATGCGGGAGGGCAGGCCCCGCGTCCTCGCCCCCGGGGGGGAGCGGCCCCTCGTGCCCTCGGTGGTGAGCTTCCGCCCCGGCCAGGTCCGGGTGGGGGACAAGGCCCAGGCCGACCGCATCGCGAACAGCCGGCACACCATCTTCTCCATCAAGCGCTTCATGGGCCGGGGCTACGCCGACGTCGAGGAGGAGCTCCGCCACCTGCCCTTCGAGGTGGACCCCTCCCAGCGCGAGGTGGCCCACGTGAGGGCGCGCGGGCGCTCCTACAGCCCGCCCGAGATCAGCGCCCTCATCCTGCGTGAGCTGAAGGCCCGGGCCGAGCGCGCCCTGGGCCGGCCCGTGGCGCGCGCGGTCATCACCGTGCCGGCCTACTTCAACGACGCCCAGCGCCAGGCCACCAAGGACGCCGGGCGCCTCGCCGGCCTCGATGTGCTGCGCATCGTGAACGAGCCCACGGCGGCCTCGCTGGCCTACGGGCTCCACAACCGCAACCGGGGCGTCATCGCCGTCTACGACCTGGGCGGGGGCACCTTCGACATCTCCCTCCTGAGGATCAAGGACGGCGTCTTCGAGGTGCTCTCGACCGGCGGGGACACCCACCTGGGCGGGGACGACCTCGACCGCGCCCTGGCCGACTGGGTCATCGCCCAGGTGAAGGCCGGGACAGGGGTGGACCTCTCCGGCCACCCCGAGGTGGTGGGGGAGCTGGCCGTCCTCTGCGAGCTGGCCAAGCGGACCCTCTCGGAGAAGGAGGCCACCGAGATCGTCCTGGAGAACCCGGGCGGCCTGGCCCTCTCCTGGCGGCGCGCCCTCGCCCGGGCCGAGTTCGAGGAGATCATCCGGCCCATCGCCGGCCGCACCCTCCCCCCCTGCCGCCGGGCGCTCGCCGACGCGGGCCTGGGCCCCGCCGGGGTGGACGAGGTGGTGCTGGTCGGGGGCTCGACGCGCATCCCCCTCGTCCGGCGCCTGGTGCGGGAACTCTTCGGCCAGGAGCCCCGCTGCGACCTCGACCCCGAGGAGGTGGTGGCCCTGGGCGCCGCCGTCCAGGCCGACATCCTGGCGGGCGGCACGCGGGACATGCTGCTCCTGGACGTCACCCCCCTCTCCCTCGGCATCGAGACCGTGGGGGGCGCGATGGCCTGGATCCTCCCGCGCAACACCACCATCCCCGCCACCGCGCGGGAGACCTTCACCACCTTCAAGGACAACCAGACGGGGGTGGACATCCACGTCCTCCAGGGCGAGCGCGAGCTCGTGCGGGACAACCGCTCCCTCGCCCGCTTCCGGCTCCGCATCGAGCCCGCCCTCGCCGGGGCGGCGCGGGTGGAGGTGACCTTCCTCATCGACGCGAACGGCATCCTGAGCGTCACCGCGCGCGACCTCCGCACGGGCAAGGCCGCCTCGGTCGAGGTGCGGCCCTCCTACGGCCTCACCGACGAGCAGGTCGAGCGGATGCTCATGGAGTCGTTCGATCACGCCGAGGAGGACGTCCGCGCCCGCCAGCTCCTCGAGGCCCGCAACGAGGCCGAGGTCATCCTGGGCGCCACCCACCGGGCGCTCGGCGAGTACGGCGAGGGCCAGGTGCCCCCGGCGGAGCGCGAGGCCATCGCCCGGGCCGTGGACGCCCTGGAGGAGGCCACCCGGGGCGGGGACCACCACCGGATCCGCGAGCGGGTGGACGCCCTCAACGAGGTGACCCTGCCCCTTGCCGAGCGCATGATGGACGGCGTGCTGAAGGCGGCCCTCCGGAACAAGAGCGTGAGCGAGGCCCTGCGGGATTGAAGAAGCGGCATGGGTTTGTTGTCATTCCGAGCGCAGCGAGGAATCTTCGCGAGTTGCCACGCCCCTAGATTCCTCAGTCGCCGCGCTCCTTCGGAATGACACTCTGGACCGATCTCTTCTTCAAGGTATTCCCGGGACGCGACACCAGGAGAGCCCGCTCCAGGGGGAGCATAGGACGAGATGGCCAAGATCGAATTCGTGGACGAGGGCAAGACGATCGAGATCGGCCCCGGGCAGAGCATCCTCGAGGCGGCGATGGACAGCGGGGTCGACCTCGACCACGCCTGCGGCGGGGTGTGCGCCTGCTCGACCTGCCACGTGAAGATCCGCCTGGGGGCGGAGCTCTTCACCGAGTCCACCGAGGAGGAGGAGGATCAGCTCGACGAGGCGCGCGACATCGAGCTGTGCAGCCGCCTCGGCTGCCAGGCCAAGCTCGTCAAGGACACCGGCGCCCTCATCCGCGTGCAGATCCCCTTCTGGAACGT
>JBBTDR010000488.1:0-1832 GCA_038042665.1 Nitrospinota bacterium | reverse complement strand
GCCCGGGGGCGCCGCGCCGAGCGCCTCGGCGGCCACCCCCTGCTCCGCCGCCTGCCGGAAGAGGCTGGCCACCCGGGCGTGGGCGTACTGGACGTAGTAGACCGGGTTCTCGCTCGACTGCTGCTTCGCGAGCTCGAGGTCGAAGTCGAGGGTGGTGTCCGCGCTCCGCAGGAGGAAGAAGAAGCGGGCGGCGTCCACCCCCACCTCGTTCACCACCTCGCTCAATTCGACGAACTCCCCGGTGCGCTTCCCCATCGAGACGGGCTGGTCGCCCCGCTTGAGGTTCACGAACTGGATGAAGAGCACCTGGAGCTTCGCGGGGTCGTGGCCCAGCATCTCCAGGGAGGCCTTCACCCGGGCCAAGTAGCCGTGGTGGTCGGCTCCCCAAATGTTAATGTATCGGTCGAAGTTTTTCTGGAACTTTAGGTCATGGTAGGCGATGTCCGAGGCCAGGTAGGTGGGGCGTCCATCCTCGCGCACGACGACGCGGTCTTTCTCGTCCAAAAAATCCGTTGATTTCAGCCATTTGGCCCCATCTCTCTGATATATTTTCGAGCTTTTCTCCAGCAGCTCGATCATCTGCTGGACCAGGCCGCCCTTCTCGCCCTTGTATAGCTCGGCCTCGCTGTACCAGGCGTCGAAGCGGACGCGGAACTGCTCCAGGTCGCGCTTGATCTGCCCCAGGATGACGCCGCAGGTGATTGTAGCGGATTTCCTGACGAGTTCCTCGTCGAATGTGGTGGGGAGGAGTCCTCCCGGGGCTATCGCCTCCTGGAATTGCGCGCTCGCAGCGATATCCGCAAATAGATATCTTTCGTAGGTGTTACTCTTGGCGATGTCTTTGATGTATTCGCCCGGATAGTGATCTGCGGGAAAGTCCACGGGTATATCCAACGCTTCGTAATAGCGCAGGAGGGCGGACTTGCCCGCCGTGAGCCACTGCTGGCCCGCGTCGTTGATGTAGTACTCCCGGTGGACCTTGAAGCCGCTCGCCTCAAGCACCCTCGCCAGGCAGTCCCCCACGGCGGCGCCCCGGCCGTGGCCCACGTGGAGGGGCCCCGTGGGGTTGGCGCTCACGAACTCGAGGTGGACGGACTGGCCCTCCCCCATCCGGCTGCGTCCGAAGCCCCCGGGGTCGCCGAGCACCTCGGCCAGCCGCGAGGCCAGGTAATCCGTCTTCAGGTAGAAGTTCAGGAAACCCGGCTTCTCGACCTTGACCTCCTGAAGCACCTCGCCGCCCACCGGCAGGTGCTCCCGCAGGCGCTCGGCGATGACGAGGGGGGCCTTGCGCTCCCCCTTGGCGAGGAGCATGGCGAGGTTGGTCGAGTAGTCGCCAAAATCCTCGTTCGGCGGGTTCTCGATGATGACGGGGGGAAGCTCCGGGGCCGAGAGGACGCCCTTGGCGCGGGCGGCCGCGAAGGCCGCCTGGAGCATGGGGACGAGAAGCTCGCGGACCACGATCACCTCACCGCAGCGGAAATCTTCATCCCGGGAAACCCCCGGGGCGCCATGATTACCGCCCCCGGCGCTTCGCCGTCAACGCCGGGAGGGAGCCCGCGCCCTTCCGGGGCGGGGCCCCCGTGTGGTAGGCGAGGAAGGCCTCGGCCGCCCGGCGCACCTCGGGCTGGAGGGAGGGCAGCACCTGGAGGGACTTGAGGCTCCCCGGGCCCAGGCGCAGGGCCTCCCGGATGGTGGCGATGGCCCCCGCCCGGAGGCGGATGCCCTGGGCCGGGGGGTGCGGGCAGCGGCGGCAGCGCAGCTCCCCGACGGCGGGGTCCAGGACGGCGGTCTCGCTCCCGGGCGCGCGGGTGCACTCGCCGCAATAGCGGAGG
>JBBTDR010000487.1:0-7485 GCA_038042665.1 Nitrospinota bacterium | reverse complement strand
CTGGCCCTCGCCGCCGTGGGGGCCGAGGACCTGGGCCGCCCCGCCCTGGAGGAGACCCTGGGCGCCCTCCTCAAGCACCGCGAGGACTTGAGGCAGGTGCTGGACAACCTCGCCTCCCTCCGCCCCCCCGCGGTCTGAGAGCCTCCGGATGCCGGAACCCCTGCGGGTCGCCTCGATCGGCCTGGGCCGCTGGGCGGCCGTCCTCGCCGAGGGCATGCGCCAGGTCCCGGAGCTCCAGATCGCCGGGTGCTTCACCCGCTCCGGGGAGCGCCGCGCCTCCTTCGCGAGAAAATATGACTGCCGGGCCTACCCGAGCTACGAGGCCGTCCTCGCCGACGAGGGGATCGGCGCCGTCGTCCTCACCACCCCCCACAGCGGCCATCACGCCCAGATCCTCGCGGCGGCGGAGGCGGGGAAGCACGTCTTCGCCGAGAAGCCCCTCGCCCTCACGGTGGCGGATTGCCGCTCGGCCATCGGGGCCTGCGGGCGGGCGGGGGTCGCCCTCATGGTGGGGCACTGCTGGCGGTGGATGGGCCCGGTGCGGCGGGCGAAGGAGATGATCGAGGCCGGGGAGCTGGGCGAGGTGGTCCAGGCCAGCGGGCATTTCGGGAATCCCCGGGCCCTGGACCTGGGGCAAGAGGCCTGGCGCGACGCCCCGGAGGAGTCCCCCGGCGGGCCCCTCACTGGCCCGGGCTTCCACCTGCTGGACATCTTCCACTACCTCCTGGGGCCGGTGGAGCGGGTGAGCGCCTCCTTCCGCCAGCGCCTGCCCCAGGGCCGGGTGCCGGACACCGCCCTCGCCACCCTGGCCTTCGCCTCGGGCGCGCTGGCGCAGGTGAGCACGAGCTTCATCACCCAGCGCTGCTACCGGCTCTCCCTGTTCGGCACGAGGGCGAACGCCTACCTCGACCTGGTCTCCGCGGAGGGCGCCGGCCCCTCCACCCTCGCCCTTCACCGCCTCGGCGCTCCCGCGCCCGTGGAGGTGCCCCTCCCGCGGGAGGAGATGATCCGCGGCCAGATGGCCAGCTTCGCCCGGATGGTGCGCGAGGGCGCGCCTCCCGCCGCCGGGGGAGAGGAGGGGCTCGCCCTGGTGGCCCTCCTCCTGGCGCTCGCGGCCTCGGCGGGGTCGGGCCGGTGGGAGTCCCCCGCCGCGTGATGGGGAGGTAGCCGCGCCATGCAACGGGGCCTCGCCCGCTTCGCCCAGCGCCTGCGCCGGGAGGGGCTGCGCGTCTCGACCGGGGAGATGCTGGACGCCGCGCGCATCCTCCTCGCCGGCGGGCGCGCGGCCGGCCTGGCCGATAGAGAGACCCTCCGCGAGGCCCTCCGCCTCGCCCTCGTGAAGCGCCGGGAGGACTTCGCGCGCTTCGACGCCGCCTTCGAGGCCCACTTCGCCCCGCCCGGCGGACCCTCGGCGGAGAAGAAGCGCGGGCGCCGCAAGGGCCGGGCCGCCCGGGGAGGGGAGGGCGGGAGGGGCTCCGCGCCCGCTCCCGCCGCGCCGGCGGGCGCTCCATCCTCCCGGTCCTCTTCTCCCATCACGCGCCTGACCAAGCTCCGCGCGCCGCGGCCCTTGCGCCCCGGTGTCCCTCCGCCTTCCTCGCCGGGCCAGGAAGGAAGCGGGGAGAGCGATGAGCGTCCTCCCACCCCGGAGGAGGCCGCCGCCGCGCTCGCTGCGTTGTTGCTGGAGAAGAAAGAGGACCGGGAGGAGGCGGGGAAGAAGGGCAGGGAGAGGTTCGCCTGCCCCGTCCTGCGCGCGGAGCGGCGCCCCGCGGAGCGCCATCCCTCCGCCCCGCGGCCCCCGGCCGAGCGCAAGGACCTGCGGGGGGATTGGACCCCGGAGGAGGAGCGGGCGCTCGCGGAGGTGGTGGAGAAGGAGCTCCTCCGCCTGCGGGTGCGGCGGGTGCGCCGCAGGCGCCTCGCCCGGCGGGGCAGCCTCTGGGTGCAGCGGGCGCTGCGCCTCTCGGTGGGGACGGACGGGGTGCCCATGCGCCTCCCGCGGCGCCGCCCCCAGCGGCGGGAGCCGCGGCTCGTCCTCCTGGTGGACGTCTCGGGCTCGGCGGCGCGGGCGGCGGCGGCCTTCCTCGCCCTGGCCGCGCGGCTGGGGGAGTCCTTCCGGAAGATCGCGGCCTACTTCTACGTGGACGGGGCCTTCGAGGGGACGGAGGCGCTCCCGGACTTCCTCCGCGGGCGCCCCACCCGCGCCGCCCTGGAGCGCGCCGCCGCGCGCCTGCCCGGCCTGAACCTCCACGCGCTCAGCGACATGGGCCGGGCGCTCTACCAGGTGCTCGAGCGGGAGGAGCCGAAGCTGCGGCGGGACACCCTCGTCCTCATCCTCGGGGACGGGCGCAACAACGGCCTCGACCCCTGCGCCTGGGCGCTGGAGGCCATCCGGGCGAAGGCGCGCAAGGTCGTGTGGCTCGTGCCTGAGCCCTACCGCCAATGGGGGACGGGGGACTCCGACCTCAGGGCCTACGCCCCCCACTGCGACCTGCTGGTGGAGGCGTCGGACCTCGCGGGCCTGAAGCGGGGGCTGAGGCGGGCCTCGGCTCGGGCCGTTGACCCCTCGGCCCTCGCCCGCTAGAAGTAAGAAACTCCTTCCACCCCACCGGGCTCCCCGCCCCGCGCGGACGGCGGGGAGCGTCATCCCCAGGAGGCTCGCCCACGATGCTCTTCTCCATCAAGCTCTACGACAAGCCCGGCTCCCAGAAGCTCCGGGACATCCACCGCCAGGCCCACCTGGACTACCTCAAGCGGTTCGACGGCCAGACCCTCTTCGCCGGGCCCTTCCTCGCCGAGGACAACACGACCGAGCTGGGCAGCATGCGGCTCCTGGACTTCCCCGGCCGGGCCGCCGCCGAGAAGCACGTGGCGGAGGAGCCCTACCTCCTGGGCGGCTGCCAGGAGCGCCCCGCCATCCACCGCTGGCGGCCGGGGGTGCCCCACACCTGGCGGGACTGCCCGAGGAAGGAGGGCAACGAGCAGTTCTACGTCTTCGTCCTCGACAAGCCGGGGAGCACGGCGCTGCGCGCCCGGATCAAGGACGTGAACCGGAAGTACATGGAGGGCTTCGCGCAGAACGTGATGGTGCGGGGGCCCCTCCTCTCCGGCGACGGGGAGGACGAGATCGGCACCACCATGCTCCTCGACTTCCCCGGCATGGCCGAGGCCCGGGCCTTCCTCCAGGGCGCGCCCTACAACCGGGAAGGACTCTGGGGGCAGGTCGAGTTCTACCGCTGGCGCTTCGGCCGGATCTTCGACCGCCTGAAGGTGAAGTAGGAGCGGATGCGATAGGGACGGGGCTGAATCTATTTGTGCGGAATGAATCCCCGCCGGATCATTTCTTCTCGTAGTTTATGCCAGAAATCGGCCATGTCTTGTTTGCTTGGATTTGGATATCTTTGCTCGAATTCTCGCCAAGCTCTTCCAAAGAATTCGATGCCTTCACATTTCTTGATAGTGTTCATAATTGTTTCACCTAACCTAGATTCCATTTCGGTTTGATATTTCTCACGTTCGAAATCGGGATAGTTGATAAGTAAACTTCGACATTCCTCGGTCTTTCTTTGGCTTTCACGAAATGCTCTTTCGTCTTGCCACTCTTTCCAGTTTGTAGGCCAGAGCTTCGTGAATGCCTCACCTTTCGCCATTGCTTCATGGATGCTGTTTTGAATTGGGTTTTTATTTCGTATGGCATTGACCAGTCCGTAAGAGAATCCTGTTAAATAGAATTCGGCACTGACCTGATGAAGTATTAGAAAAATCAAAGCCCCAAAAGCCCCAATCAATCTGCGGGATCGTGCGTTACTTATTCTGCAAATCTTGACCACGAGGTCATAGGTCATTTTCCAAAGGAAGAGATATATCGAGAAGCGCAAGATAATCAAAAAGACGCCGATAACCCAAAGGGCAAGTCCCCACACAAAATTGATGAGCCCTGCCAGAGATTTCATGGTTGCCCCAGAGTTTTGAGGTAGATACGATGAAAACGCTCGTGATTATCCACTTGACGAAATGACCCCCAGGCGTATACTTACTTCCGTTAAGACGGTTTCTTGGATTCGGACTCACGGGCAACGTCCTTCAGTTCTTTGAGCACCGTCTTTCCAAACAGCCGCTTGCAGTTGGTGGCCAAGGGTTAGCCGGGACGTTGAGTGTCAATTGAACGGACTGCAAGTCCCGGCTCCTAATGCCATCGAGCATTTTCACCATATCAAGAATGGTTTGCTGATCCATCCCCTCAATTGTGGCCGCACAAACCGGACACTGTGCCCCGATCTTGTACCCGTATTTGATGGGGATATGGATCTCGGTGCCGCAGTTCTTGCACTTGGCGACCAGGGAGTTGATTTCCTTAAACTCTATCAGTCGATCATTCCTTGTCATCACCGTCACCCCGATGGCGGAAATTATTTGGAGCCACGAACCAATCTTACGGCTAGCCTTAAACCCAACCCTAGAAATGCACCCACCAAAGCCCAGTCCAAGGGGAACCAATGGGTATGAATAAGATTGCGAGCCAAGTTGATTGATCTTGCTGGCGCAAGAACAGGAATCATGAACGACACGGTTATCCCGAGTCCTACCCAAATCAGTGCCCAGGCAAGAGCCCACTTCGCCAGATCGTAGAGCCATCGGAGGAATTTCATGCAGACCCCCCCCGTTCATATGTGTGAGCAGAAAACGTTGGCTTGCCAAATTGATCTACGCCCAATTGGGCTTCTGCGAAGCGCGGCTTCACATTATCTCCGTATGCCACAAAATATAGTTGATATGTACTGTCGGCGGAGAACGTTCTTTGTAAATCAGACGCAAGCATGATTTCAAAATGGCGTTGTTTAATGTTTTTTCTCGCAACTTTGACAAATTCATCGACGCCGTTAAACACATCACGGCCGTTCTTGGATTCCGACCAGCCCTTGCTTTCGTCGTTTATAAAACGCAGCGGGATTCTTCCCTCGGACCATTCAAAAGGAAGAACGTTCTCCAATTCCACCTTCACCTTAAGGGCACGTCCCCCACCAATACACCTTACGCCAATACCGATGTCCACCATGTCGTCTATTTGATAATAACAACGTATATCATCTTCGTTGAAAAACAATTCTATTCCAGGAGCCGTAAGGCGTGTGATCTCATTTTCAAGATCATTAATGGATTGTGATTTATCGGCGTCCATTTTGGCGGGTAGCGCAAGAAGGTTATAAAGATATATCGCAAGCCCTACCACTAGGGTCGGCACTAAAAAATAGGAAACAAATACGTCCCATTCCTCAAGAGACTTCTCGTACCCAAAGCGGTAGAAATGAATGCTTGTGCCGATCACGAGATAGAAAAGGGCGCTCATTTGTGGTCTCCCCCAAATGAGCGTTTCTCGTATGGCTTTCGAAGAAATGCGTTTCCAATATGATCGGACCAAGCCCACGGCATTGCCTCCCGGTTGCCCAGGAGGCCTATCCTACCACTTGGGGAGATTTCGTAAAATGTATAATCACGGAAGATTACCTCCGATCATAGAACCTTCCCGAGCCGTTTCTGGCCCTCCTTTTTTCACCGGAAGGCGCAGGGGGGGAGGTCGCGCCGGGAGGGGCGGCTCCGCCTCCGCTCGGCCGGCATGAGGAGGGGCAGCTGCACCTCCCGGGCGGGGGCCGGGCCCAGGCGCTTGCCCCGGAGGGTGAGCCAACCGGCCGCGCTCCTCCGGAGGGGCCCCAGCCGCGCCAGGTCCTCGAAGCCCCGCAGGTGAACCTTCCGCCGCGCCTCCACCAGCCGCCTGGCCCAGGCTGGTCCCACCCCCGGCACCCGCAGCAGCGCCTCGTAGACCGCGGTGGCGAGCTCCACCGGGAAGAACTCCGGGTGGCGGCGCGCCCAGGCCAGCTTGGGGTCCTCCTCCAGGGGGAGGTCCCCCCTCCCGCCCAGGGGCAGGTCCTCGAAGGGGAACCGGTACTCCCGCAGCAGATGCTCCGCTTGGTAGAGCCGGTGCTCGCGCAGCTTGGGCTGGGCGGGAAGGCCCTCCATCGGGGTCTCCGCCACGGGGACGAAGGCGCTGAAGTGGGCGTGGCGCAGGAGCCCCTCGCGCTGGAGGGCGTGGGAGGCCCGCAGCACGGTGGCGTCGCTCTCCCCGCCCGCCCCGACGATGAACTGGGTGGTCACCCCGGCCTCGAGGGGGCCGCCGGGGCGGCCCTCCGCGCGGAGCTCCCGGGCGATGCCCCCGATGCGGCGGAGGGCGGGGAGGAGGTCCGCCCCCAGCTCCTTCTCGGGGGCCAGGGCGCGCAGGCCCGGCTCGGTGGCGGCCTCGAGGTTGACCGAGAGCCGGGTGGCGAGCTGGGCGGCGCGCTCGAGCTGGGCGGCCCCGGCCCGGGGGAGCATCTTGAGGTGGATGTAGCCTTTGAAGCCGTGCCTGCCGCGCAGGAGCTCGGCCACCGCGATCATGCGGTCCACCCCCGTCACCCCGCTGCCCGGCACCCCGCTCGTGAGGAAGAGCCCTTCCGCCCGCCCGGCCCGGCGGAGGGACATGAAGGCCCCGGCCAGCTCCTCGGGGGAGAAGGCGTAGCGGGGCACGTCGCGCGAGGCGCGCAGGGGGCAGTAGGCGCAGCCGTAGGAGCAGGCGTTGGTCATCAGGGTGGAGAGCAGGGGCATCACCCGGCCCTGGGAGAGGACGACGGGGAAGACGCCCGGGGCGTCCGAGCCGAGGAAGCGGCGGGGCAGGCCCGCACGGGGCGGGCCCTCGCGGTCGTCGAAGGATTGGCCGCCGAGGACGGCCAGCTTGTGGAGGGTCTTCTCGCTGATCATGGGCGTCTCTCCAGGGAGGGGCGGAGGTCTGACAGGATAGCGAAAATTAAACGAAAATCAAGCGAGATTTGACGTTAATTAAATAACAACTTTAAAATCAATATGTTGATCGTATGAATTTCATGTGGCGCCTTGGATCGATCCGGCGCCTTCGGAGCCTTGCGCGGATGGACGAACGGCGGTGCGGGAGCCGAGAATGTAGCCAGGCGCAGGCGGCCCCGCCCGCTGGGCAAGCCGGCGTCCGAGGGGAGGTCCGCGGGTGGCCGCCGATCCGGTTCTCACCGTCTTGACGTTCTCCGCCCTGGCCGCCGCCACGGCCTCGGCGGGCGCGCTCCCCTACGCCCTCCTGGGGCGCGTCCCCATGCGCGCCCTGGGCCTCGCCTACGCCCTGGCCTCGGGCCTCATGCTGGGGGCGGGCTACCTCCTGCTGGAGGCGGGCCTCAAGGACCGGAGCCAGTCCGCCCTCGTCCTCATGACGGGGGGCGCCCTGGGGGTGCTCTACACCTACTGGACCCACTGGTTCTCCCGCACCGAGGAGGTCGAGAGCATCCCCCGGGGGGAGGTGCCCCCCGGTCTGGGGTTCAAGATCGTCCTCCTGAACGCCCTCCACTCGGCCTCGGAGGGGGTGGCCATCGGGGTGGGGATGGCGGTGAGTGTGCGGATGGGGGTCTTCCTCGCCCTCTCCCTCGCCCTGCACAACAT
>JBBTDR010000486.1:0-1185 GCA_038042665.1 Nitrospinota bacterium | reverse complement strand
CTCCCGCCGGAAGGGGTTGGCGGTGCCCGCCACCGCCTGGGGGGAGGGAAGGTGCCCTGGCGCTTGCCGCGCGAACAACGTGTTCGGATGACACACCTAGCGCGGAGGAGACCATTCATGGGCGGCTTCGTGAAGCGGATCGGCCACGTCGGGATTCACGTCAGGGATGTCGAGCGCTCCATCCGGTTCTACCGCGACACGCTGGGCCTCAAGCTCACGGGCAAGTGGGGCCCGCCGGACTTCCGCCGCCCCATCTGCTTCATGCGCTGCGAGGAGATGCACCACGACCTGGTGCTCTTCGAGCTCGCCGAGGACGCCCGCCGGGCGGGCGTCTCCCCCGGCGACTCCGAGAAGCGCACCCAGGTCGGCCTCCACCACATCGCCTTCGAGGCCCCCGGCCGGGAGACCTGGCTGCACGCCCTCCAGCACGTGCGCGGGCTGGGCATCCCGCTCGTCTCGGGGCCCTACACCCACGGCCCCGAGGGCTCGGACGGCGACAGCTTCGTGGGCGGGAGCGGCAGCCACGCCTTCTACTTCCTCGACCCGGACGAGAACCGCGTCGAGGTCTACTGCTGGATGATGAAGGTCAGCCGCCCCAGCATGGCCGCCCCGGCGCCGGATCTGTAGGGATCAGAATCTGCCGGATGCGGCGCAGGGGCGGTTCGCGAACCGCCCCTGCGGGTTTTTCGCCTGAGAAGGAACCCACATGCCCGGTGACTCCCCCCGCCTCCTCCGGCCCGAGGCCCTGGGCGGCCTGATGGCGCGCTTGTTCGCCGCCGCCGGCTGCTCCGGGGAGGACGCCGCCACGGCCGCGGACGTCCTCCTCGAGGCGGAGCTGCGCGGCTACGCCACCCACGGCCTCATCCGGCTCCCCGCCATGATCCAGCGCATCCGCTCCGGGATGGTCGACCCCCGCGCCCGGCCCCGGGTGGCCCAGGAGCGCGAGGCCTCGGCCCTCGTGGACGCCGGCCGGGCGCTGGGCCCCGTGGGGGCCCTCTTCGGGGCGCGCCTGGCCGCCCGCAAGGCCCGGCGCGCGGGCAGCTGCGCCGTCGGGGTGGTGAACTGCGACCACATCTGCATGGCGGGCTACTACGCCGAGGAGATCGCCCGGGCGGGCTGCGTGGGCGTCATCGCCGGGGTCACCCAGCCCCTGGTCCACCCGCTCGGCGGGGCCGAGCGGCTCCT
>JBBTDR010000485.1:0-6806 GCA_038042665.1 Nitrospinota bacterium | reverse complement strand
GCCCAAGGTGTCATTCCGAAGGAGCCCTTCGCTTGCGCTCAGGACAGGCTCCGCGACTGAGGAATCTGCTTCTCGTCTTGAAAAGCAGATTCCTCGCTTCGCTCGGAATGACATCGAAAAACAGGCGGGGAAAAAGCCAAGGCCGTTCGATCGCGCCGCCCTCACCCCAGAAACCCCTTCACCTTCTCCCAGAACTTCCGCATCCGGGGATTTGTGGAGGGGGAGGAGAGGCGCTGGAACTCCTCCAGCAATTTCTTCTGGCGCTCGTTGAGGCGGGTGGGGGTCTCGACCACGACGCGCACCCGCTGGTCGCCCGGCCGGATGCTCCCGGGGGGGCAGAGGCCCTTGCCCCGGAGCCGGAAGACCCGGCCCGACTGGGTGCCCGCCGGGATGCGCACCCTCACCTCGCCATCCAGGGTGGGGACGGCCACCTCGTCCCCCAGGGCGGCCTGGGGGAAGCTGACGGGGAGGTCGAAGAGGAGATCCAGCCCCTCGCGCTGGAAGAGGGGATGGGGGCGGACCGCGACGGTGACGATCAAGTCGCCCGCCTCCCCGCGCTCGGCGCCCTCGTCCCCCTTGCCCCGGAGCTTGAGGCGGGCGCCGTCCTCGGCGGCGGGGGGGATCTGGACCCTCAGGCGCTCCTCCCGGCGCTTGCGGCCCGCCCCGCCGCAGGAGGGGCAGCGCTCGCGGACGCTCTCGCCCCGGCCCTCGCAGACCGAGCAGGGGATGCTGAAGCCGGCGAGGCCGCGCTTGTACTTGAGCTCCCCGCTCCCCTTGCAGAGGGGGCAGGGGAGGGCCTGGGCTTTGGGGTCCTCGCCCTTGCCCCGGCAGACCTCGCAGCGCACCCAGCGGGAGGCCGCGAACTCCTTGACGATCCCGCCCGCGCCCTCCTCCAGGGTGACCTCCATGCGCAGCTGGATGTCGCGCGCGGGGGTTGTCTCTTTTCCGGGCCCCTCGGGGTGGCGGGCCCGGCGGAAGAGCTGGGCGAAGATCTCCTCCCACTGCTCGCCGAAGTCGCCGGGGCCCCCGCGGCGGCCCGCGTCCCAGGCGGAGCGGCGCAGGGGGTCGCGCAGGACCTCGTAGGCCAGCACGATCTCCTTGAAGCGCGCCTCGGCCTTCGGGTCGCCGGGGTTGCGGTCGGGGTGGTGGTCGAGGGCGAGGCGGCGGTAGGCCGCGCGCAGCTCGGTGGGGTTCGCGTCGCGGGGGACGCCCAGGACGGCGTAGGGGTCGGCGGCCTTCACGGGGGGCCGGGCGGGGAGGCGGGCGGCGCGGGGGGCGGCGGAGCCCGCCTCACCGGGCCTCCCCTTGCTGGATGAACTGGGTGAGGGAGTCGGCCGTCCAGTCCACGAGGGAGATGATGCGGTCGTAGTGCATCCGCTTGGGGCCGATGACCCCGATGGTGCCGAGGGGCCGGCCGCCCACGTGGAGGCAGCGGGCGATGAGGCTGCAATCGTCCATGCCCTCGATCCGGTTCTCGGCCCCGATGAAGACAGCCACGTCGGTGGAGTCGAGGCAGCGGTCGAGGAGCTGGACGAGCTTGCTCTTCTCCTCGAAGGCGCGGTAGAGGCCGCGCAGCTTCTCGACGTCGCCGGAGAAGTCCGGCTGGGCGAGGACGCGCGAGGCGCCCTCGACGACGAGGGTCTCGGCGGCTTCCTCCGCGCCCTCGACGAAGGCGCGCTGGCTGAGCTCGAGGGCGCGGCGGTAGAGGGCGTCGAAGTTGTCCCGGTCCTCCTTCATGAGGCCGACGACCCGCTGGCGGATCTCGCGCAGGGAGAGGTCCTTGTACTCGTCGCTGAGGTAGCGCGAGATGCGGTCGAGCTCCTCTTGGAGGAGGTCCTCCTCGATGGCGGCGATGCGGGTCTGCACGAGCCCGCTCTTGGCGACGAGGACGACGAGGATCTGCCGCTCGGCCATGCGGATGAACTCGATGTGCTGGAACTGGAGCTGCTCCCCGCTGGGGAGGAGGACGAGGCCCGCCTGGTTCGTGAGCGCCGAGAGGACGCGCGAGGCCTGGGCCAGCAGCTGCTCGATCTGGAGGATCTCGCGCCGGTAGCCCGCCTGGATGGTGAGCCGCTCCTCGGGGGTGGGCCCGCGGCGGTCCATGAGGCCGTCCACGTAGACGCGGTAGCCGAGGTCGGTGGGCATCCGGCCCGCCGAGACGTGGGGCTTCGAGAGGAGGCCCGCCTCGGCCAGGTCGCTCATGATGTTGCGGATGGTGGCCGGGCTGCACGCCACGGCCGCGCGCTTGGAGAGGGTGCGGCTTCCCACGGGCTCGCCCGTCTCCACGAACAGGTTCACGATGGCGCGCAGGATTTCCTGGCTCCGCTGCGTCAGGTCGGGGCTGCTCATGGGGACCTCGGCGGGATGGGGGGGGCGGGCCCCGAGGCTGGCACTCTCCGCGCGTGAGTGCCAATGGGGAAAATAAGAACCGGTCGGGGAGATGTCAAGTGTCTCCGCGGGTGGGCTGGGGGGCTCGCACAGGGGGAGGAGGCGTATAGTGTTGTTTTTTGAAGGGGAATGACGCCCCGGAAGGAACCGGACCATGCGCATCGGAAAGCTCTGGAGGCAGGCCCCCGAGGCCCCCCCCGCCGGGGCGGGGCCGGAGGACCCGGGGGAGGGGAACCCCGCCGCCCGGGTGGGGGACATGCGCCGCCGCAGCCGGAGGCTCCAGTACCAGGTCATCGCGGGCACGGCGGTGGTGCTCGGGGTGCTGATCCTCTTCTCGGTCAAGCTCTACCTCGACGCCCGCCAGGACATCGAGGAGCAGTTCAACCGCCAGCAGCTCCTCATCGCCGAGCAGGCGGGCGGCCGCATCGCCTCCTTCCTCGAGGAGCTGCAGGCGAGCCTCCGCTACAGCGCCCGCTTCCTGCGCACCGTCGGGCCCGACCACCCCGGGCGCATGAGCGCCATGACGGGCCTCTTCGAGCGCCTGGGCGGGAGCCTGGGGGTGAGCGAGGTGGGCTACCTCCGCGGCGTGGACCGGGCCGGCCTCTCGGCCACCCACGAGTACGCCGACGCCCTGCTCGGCTGCCCCCTCCGGCAGGGCGCCTGCGCGATGGTGGTCCGCGAGATGGGCGGGGAGCCCGCCTACATCCTCGGCGGCGCCCCGGTGGGGGAGGAGGACTGGATCTACGCCAAGGTGACGCTCGACGATCTGGAGCGCTCCTTCGTGGAGCCGGTCCAGTCGGGGCTCAAGGGCCGGGCCTGGCTGATGGACAGCGAGGGGCGCATCCTCCTCTCCCCGGCCGACACCCGGCTGGTGGGGCACCGGCTCCCGGAGCTGGCCGGCACCCTGAAGGACCCCCAGCTCGGCCTGCTCGCCCGCCAGATCATGCTCGGGCTCAGAGGCTACGGGTGGCACCACTTCTTCCGCCCTGGCGAGAAGGGCTGGGGCCACCGCTACCTGACCGCCTTCAGCCCCTTCGTGGTGGGGGAGGAGGCCTGGACGCTCGCGGTGACGGCGCCCTCCTCCGAGGTGGTGGAGACGGTGCGGCGCGCCTTCCGCAAGGGCTTCCTGCTCACGGGCTTCGGCATCATCGTCGTCATCTCGGCCGCCCTCCTCATCCTCGACCGCGACCGGCGGCGCATCCGCGCCGAGGAGAACCTCCTCTGGTCCGGGCAGGTGTTCGAGAGCAAGCGGCGCCTCCAGGCGCTGTTCGACGGCATCACCGATGGTATCTGCATCCTGGGGAGGGACTTCCGCATCCAGATGGCCAACCGCGCCATGGCCCGGCTGCTCGGCCGCCCGATCGCCGAGCTCCCCGGCCGCCCCTGGGGCGGGGAGGGCTCCCCCGTGCCCCCGGCCCTCGCCGACCGCGCCCCCGCCGCCGCCACCTTCGCGGACGGCCGCCGCGGCTTCGCCGAGCGCGCCGCCGCCCTGCCCGGCGGCCAGCGGATGGAGATGGAGGTTTACACCTACCCTATCTTCGACGCGGCGGGCGCGACGGCCCAGGTGGTCCTCTATCTCAAGGACGTGACCGAGCGGCGGGAGCTCCAGCGCGAGGTGCAGCAGCGCGACCGCCTGAGCATCGTGGGCAAGATGAGCGCCCAGGTGGCCCACTCCATCCGCAACCCGCTCTCGGCCATCAACCTCAACGCCGAGCTCCTGGAGGACGAGCTGGCCCGCTTCGGCGAGGCGGAGACGGCCGAGGCCTGGTCGCTCCTCAACTCCATCAAGTCCGAGGTGGGCATCCTCCGCCAGGTGACGGACGACTACCTCAAGTTCGTGCGGATGCCCCGCGCCGACCGCCGCCCCGGGGACCTGAACGAGCTGCTGGACGACCTCCTCCACTTCTACGCCGAGGAGGCCGCCACCCTGGGCGTGGAGCTGCGGCGCGAGCTCGCCCCGGACCTCCCCGAGGTGGCCTTCGACGAGACCCAGCTGAACGTGGCGCTCCAGAACCTCATCCGGAACGCCTTTGACGCCATGCCGCGCGGGGGGAGCCTCACCGTGCGCACCCGCCCCGCGGGCGGGGGCGCCGCCGTCGAGATCGCCGACACGGGCTGCGGCATCGCCCCCGAGGACCAGCCCGCCCTCTTCACCCCGTTCTTCACCACCAAGGTGAACGGGACGGGGCTGGGGCTCGTCCTCACCCAGCAGATCGTGGCCGAGCACAAGGGGACCATCCGCTTCGCCAGCCAGCCGGGCATGGGCGCCGCCTTCTGCATCGAGCTCCCCGCCGCCGCGCGCATGGAGGCCCACGCCCGGGCATGAGGACGAACAACGGCATCCACATCATGGTGGTGGACGACAAGCGGGGCAGCCGCGAGGCGCTCGAGAAGATGATCGCCAAGGAGGGCTTCCGCGTCTCCCTCGCCCACGACGCCGAGACCGCCCTCGAGATGCTCGAGCGCGAGCCCGCCAGCGTGGTGCTCACGGATCTCCGGATGCCGGGCATGGACGGCATCCGGCTCCTCAAGGAGATCAAGCGGCGCACCCCGCGCACCGAGGTCATCCTCATCTCGGGGGTGGGCACGGTGGAGTCCGCCGTCGAGGCCATGCGCGAGGGGGCCTACGACTTCCTCACCAAGCCCCTCGAGCGGGTGGTGGTGCGCAAGGCCATCGAGAAGGCCGTCGAGAAGCAGGAGCTCGTGCGCGAGAACGAGGACCTCCGCGCCCAGCTCCGCACCTTCCGGGACGAGCTGGGGCTCATCGGCAACCACCCCGCCATCCGCGAGGTGAAGGAGATGGTCCGCCAGGTGGCCCCCACCTCGGCCACCGTCCTCATCCTGGGCGAGAGCGGCACCGGCAAGGAGCTCGTGGCCAGCGCCCTCCACTCCCTGAGCGACCGCAAGGGGGGCCCCTTCATCAAGCTCAACTGCGCCGCCCTGCCCGAGACCCTGATCGAGAGCGAGCTGTTCGGCTACGAGCGCGGCGCCTTCACCGGCGCCGCGCAGCGCAAGGAGGGCCGCTTCCGCCTCGCCCACGGCGGCACCATCTTCCTCGACGAGATCGGGGACATGCCCCTCGCCCTCCAGCCCAAGATCCTGCGCGTGCTCCAGGAGGGGGAGTTCGAGCGCGTGGGGGGCACCGAGACCCTGAAGGTGGACGTGCGCATCGCCGCCTCGACCAACCGCGACCTCGAGCGCGAGGTGGCCGGGCGGGCCTTCCGCGAGGACCTCTACTACCGCCTGAACGTCATCAGCCTCCACCTGCCCCCGCTCCGGGAGCGGCGGAGCGACGTGCCCCTCCTCGCCGAGCACTTCCTCCAGCGCTACGCCGCCAAGAACAACCGGCCCGTGCGCGGCTTCTCGCGGGAGGCGGTGGAAATCCTGACGAACTACGACTGGCCGGGGAACGTGCGCGAGCTCGAGAACACCGTGGAGCGCGCCGTGGTGCTGAGCCGGGGCGAGATCCTCACCCCGGAGGACCTGCCTCCCCAGATGGCCCGGGGCCAGCGGCCCGCCGGGGAGCCGCCGGCCGACCCCGACGCCCCCGTCCTCGCCATCCCCGTGGGCACGCCCCTCGCCGAGATCGAGCGGAGGGTCATCCTCGAGACCCTGCGCCGCACCGGGGGCGACAAGAGCGCCGCCGCCCGCCAGCTCGGCATCGCGACGCGGACCATCTACCGCAAGCTCGACCCGCAGCAGGAGGGCAAGGGGTAAATCCCTTCTCCCGAGTTTTTCAAGAGGTCATTCCGAGGGCCGCAGGCCCGAAGAATCCGCTTCTTGTTTTAGAAAAGCGGATTCCTCGCGGAGTTTACCCTGAGTGCAAACGAAGGGCTCGGAATGACAACCGCAAACCACAGCCGTTCTTGTGCGTAGGGGCGACCGGCCGGTCGCCCCTACAGACGTAGGCGTCTGCCATCCCTGTGGTAAGCTTCCCCCCGTCCCCATGACGGGGGTTGAGGGGGTTTGGATGCGCGGGCGCTTCGTCACGTTCGAGGGGGCCGAGGGCTCGGGGAAGTCCACCCAGCTGGGCTTGCTGCGCGCCTGGATGGAGGAGGGGGGCCTCCCCCTCCTCGCCACCCGGGAGCCGGGGGGGACGGCGCTCGGGCAGGGCATCCGCCAGGTGCTCCTGAGCCCCCGCGAGGGAGGGATGGCGCCCGAGGCGGAGCTCTTCCTCTACGAGGCCGACCGCGCCCAGCACGCGCGCGAGGTCATCCGTCCCGCGCTGGAGCGGGGCGTGAACGTGCTCTGCGACCGCTTCTACGACTCCACCACCGCCTACCAGGCCTTTGGCCGTGGCTTGCCCGAAGAGCGGGTGCGGGAGCTGAACGCCTGGGCGGCCGGGGGGCTGGTGCCGGACCTGACCTTCCTCTTCCTGGTGCCTGCGGAGGAGGGCCTGCGCCGGGCCGGGGAGCGGG
>JBBTDR010000484.1:0-3500 GCA_038042665.1 Nitrospinota bacterium | reverse complement strand
CCTGGACACACTCGCCGCCCTGGCCGAGGGTCCCTGCCGGGGCCACGAGATATACTTCATCGTCGGGGCGGACGCCTTCTCGGAGATCCACACCTGGCACCGGGCCCCGGAGCTGCTCCGGCGGTTCCATTTCGCCGTGACCCTCCGGGGGAGCCAGCAGGCCGAGGACGTCATCGCCACCCTGGGGCGGACCCTGCCCCCGCTGGATTCTTCCATCCGGGTGGCGATGGCCGGGGAGGGGCGGGCGAAAGTGGCTGATTCGGAATGGGAAATCCGCTTTGTCCCGGTCACCCACCTGGACATTTCCGCCACCCAGATCCGCCGCGCCATCCGCTCCGGCGGGTCCTCCCGTTATTTATTGCCACGGGAGGTAGAACTTTTTATAATTCGCCGCCGGTTGTACCGGGGCAACGCCTGAGCGCCCGGCTCCGCGAGGAGGGTCCGCCCCCATCGAGACTTTGACCCAGCGTCTCCAGCGTGTCTCCGAGGCCGCCGAAGCCAAGCTGGCCCGCGACGTGGTGGCCATCGACCTGCGGGGCCAATCGGCCGAAGTCGACGCCTTCCTGATATGCCACGGGACCAACGCCCGGCACGTGAGGGCCATCGCCGAGGCGGTGATGGAGAGGCTGGACCGGATGGGGGGCGGGACTTACTTCATCGAGGGCCTGAACGAGTCGAGCTGGGTTCTCATCGATTGCGGGGATGCGGCCATCCACATCTTCCAGGAGAAGACGAGGGCGTACTACCGGCTCGAGGACCTCTGGTCTCACGCGCCGATCATGGAGATGGCCGCGTCGGGCGGGTGACCGGCAGCCCGCCTGATCATCTGGAGGTTGCGTGAAACATCTGACGAAGCAGCAGGTCGAAATCCTCAAGCGCAGGCTTCTCGAGGTGCGGCGGGAGATCGTGGGGGACGTCGAGAAGAGCAAGCGCCACACCAAGGAGACCGCGGACGACGGCACCCAGGACATCGCCGACATGGCGGCGGACACCTACTCCCGCCAGGTGCTGATGGACCTCGGCGAGCGCGAGCGCGAGCGCCTCCGCGAGGTGGAGGCCGCCTTCAAGCGGATGGAGGACGGGAACTACGGCGTCTGCGAGGAGACCGACGAGCTCATCCCCTTCTCGCGCCTCGAGGTCCTCCCCTACGCCCGCTACACCGTGACGGCCCAGAACGAGATCGAACGGAGGAACAAGGGCGCATGAGGCCCCGGGGGGCAGGCAGATGAGGCTGCGCCCCCTCCTCGCGTTCGCCGCCCCCCTCGCCCTCATCCTCTACCTTCTCCACTACAACCGAGGCTTCGTGAGCCTCCGCTTCTCGGAGGGGTGGGAGGTCCGCGTCCCCCTGGCCATCGCCCTCATGGGCGCCGCCTTGGCGGGCGCCCTGGCCGCCGCCCTCCTGGGCTGGGGGGAGGCGGCGCTGCGGGGCCTCGCCGCCTGGCGGGAGCGCCGCCGCGCCCGCCGCCGCGAGCAGGCCCGCGGGAGCTTGGCCCGGGCCCAGCGCGCGCGCGCCCAGGGCAGGACCCAGCGGGCCCTCCGGCTGGCCCGCCGGGCCATCCGCCTGGACCCGGAGCTGCCCTCCGCTTTCTCCCTCGCGGCCGACCTGGCCGCCGAGGCCGGGAACCTGGAGGAGGCCATCCGCTGGAACTCCCGCCTCTACGCCCTCTGGCCGGACTCCCCCGAGGCCGCCGTCCGCCTCTCGGGGAACCTCCAGGCCACCGGCCAGGCCGGCGAGGCCGAGCGGGTGCTCGCCCAGTCGGGGGAGGGCGGGAGGAGCCACCCCGCCGTCCTCCGCAAGCTGCGCGACCTGTTTGCCGCCGCGGGCCGGTGGGAGGAGGCCGTCCAGGCCTGCGAGAAGCTCCTCCGGGCGGGGGGCTCCCCGGCCGGGCGGGAAGACGACGCCCGCCGCGCCGCCGAGGTCTTCCTCGCGGCGGCCGATGGGCGCCTCGCGCGCTCGGACGCCTGGGGCGCGGTCTCCCTCCTGGAGGATGCGGCGCGCCACGCTCCCTCGTCGAGGGAGGTGCGCCTGCGCCTGGGCGAGGCCTACGCCGCCGCCGGGAAGCCCAAGCGCGCGTTGCGGGCCTGGGAGGCCGGTTACCGCGAGGCGGGGGGAGAGGAGTTCCTCCGCCGGCTGGCCGCCTCGCACGGCCCCTTCGATTCGGAGAGCGCCTTCCGCCAGGCGGCCTCCCATCTCCTCTCGGCCGCCCGCTCCCGGCCCCGCGATCTGGCCCCCCTGGTGATGGCCTCGGCCCTCTTGCTGGAGGCGGGGAGGACCGGGGAGGCAGTGCAGCGCCTGGAGGAGGCCTCCGCCCTCGACCCCGCCGGGGAGGGCGGGGGCGGCTGGATGGAGATGGCCATCCGCCTGCTCGAGGCCCGGGCCAAGCTGGAGGGCGGGGACCGGCTGGCCGCCGAGGCCGCCTTCCGCCGGGTGGCCCAGGAGACGGGGTGGATGCTCCTGGGCGAGAGCCCCTCCGGGGCCGTCGTCAAGCCCTACGATGTCTTCTCCGCGTGAGGAGGTGCCCACATGAGGCTGATTCAGCGGGCGGGCGGCGCATGGAGGCGGAGGGCCGTGCGCGTCCTTCTGCTCGCGGCCCTCGCGTGGGCGGGTTTCGCGGGAGCGGCGCGTCCGGCCCAGCCCCAGTGCCCGAGCGGGACGGTGGCGGTCGAGGACGTGGCCTCGGGCCAGGTGAAGTGCGAGCGGGAGGACGCCATCGGGAGCCGGCCGTCCTCGTCCCCTCCGGGGTTTCCGGGGGCTCCCCCGGCGCCGGAGCAGCCGGCCGCCCCCGCTGCGCCGGGCGCTCCTCAGGCCCCGACCCAGATCCCCTCCAGCCAGGCCGACTGCGGCCTCTCGCGGTGGGGCTGCGAGGAGGCGTGCAACCGGACCCATCTCGCGCAGTCGCTCGCGCCAGCCGCCGCCGCCGCCCAGCGGGCGAAGGTGGCGCTCGGGGCCTGCTTGCGGGTCTGCGGCCAGGAGTTCCCGTGCGAGCCGCGCGCGCCGGAAGTGCCGGTCCGATGACGCCGGGGAAAGCCCGCGCTTGACTTTGCGGGGCGGGCCGCATAGGGTGAAATCACACGCCCCTCCTCCGGCGCGGGACGAGCCGCCCCCGCGGGAGCCATCCAGATGAAGCCCATCGCCCTCGCTGCGGACCATGCCGGGTTCCAGGCCAAGGAAGCCGCAAAGGAAGCTCTCCGGGAGCTGAACCTTCCCTTCCGGGATTACGGGACGAACAGCGAGGCGTCCTGCGACTATCCCGACTTCGCCGCGCCGGCGGCCCGGGCGGTGAGCGAGGGGGAGTCGGAGCGGGGCATTCTCTGCTGCGGCTCCGGGGCCGGGATGGCCATGGTGGCCAACAAGTTCCCCGGCGTGCGCGCCGTGGCTTGCCACAACGAGTGGTCCGCCCAGATGAGCCGCATGCACAACGACGCCAACGTGCTCGCCTTGGGGGGCCGGGTCCTCGACGCGGACGATGAAGCGTGGTTCGACACCGACGCCGAGATTC
>JBBTDR010000483.1:0-4045 GCA_038042665.1 Nitrospinota bacterium | reverse complement strand
ATCACGTGCTCTCGAGAGCGTTCAAATCATGTGCTCTCTACGCGCCTCGACTGACCCGCCTTGACGGCCCTCGGCTGTCGGCATAATGTCTGCTCGTCCATTCATCCGAAGGAGGTGCACTGATGCGACGCGGGATCGGCATCGGACTCATCTTCGTTCTCGGGCTCCTGGCGGTCGCGGCGGGCTGGCCGGCGCCCGCTGACGCCCAGGCCAAGTACCCCAACCGGCCCATCCAGCTCATCTGCCCGTGGGCGGCCGGCGGCGGCACCGACCGCATCGCCCGGATGGTGGCCGTCCTCCTGGAGAAGGAGCTGGGGCAACCGGTCACCGTGGTCAGCCGCACCGGCGGGAGCGGCGCCGTGGGGCACACGGCGGGGGGGACGGCGGCCCCGGATGGCTACACGATCACCATCGTGACCGTCGAGCTCACCATGATGCACTGGATGGGCCTGACCCCCCTCACCTACAAGGAATTCACGCCCGTCGCGCTGCTCAACATCGACCCGGCGGGGGTGCAGGTCGCCGCGACCTCGGAGTGGAAGACCTTGAAGCAGCTGCTGGACCACGCGAAGGCGAACCCGGGGAAGCTGAAGGCCTCGGGAACCGGCAAGGGCGGCATCTGGGACCTCGCCCGGGCCGGGATGCTGAAGGCGGGCGGGATTCCCATTGACGCCATGCCGTGGGTGCCGAGCACCGGCGCGGCGACCGGCTTGCAGGAGCTGGCGGCGGGGGGCGTCCAGGTCGTGACGGCGAGCCTGGTCGAAGGACGGCCGCTCATCGACGCCGGCAAGGTGCGCCCGCTGGCCCACATGGCCGACAAGCGCGATCCCGCCTTCCCCGACGTGCCGACGCTGAAGGAACTCGGCATCAACTGGACCATGGGCGCCTGGCGGGGCATCGCGCTGCCCAAGGGGACGCCGCCCGAGATCGTCGCCGCGCTGGAGAAGCCCCTGGACAAGGTCGTGAAGAGCAAGGAGTTCGCGGACTTCATGAACAAGGCCCCCTTCGGCATCCTCTACAAAGGCCCCGCCGAGTTCGGGAAGTTCCTCGCCGAGCAGGACCAGACGATGGGCCTGCTGATGAAGGAGGCCGGCCTCACGAAGTAAGCGATCCTCTCCCGACATGAAGATCAGCGACACGGTGGTGGGCGCCGGCTTCGCGGTAGCCGGCGTCCTCATTTTAACCGCGACCCTGAACTACCCCATGCCCGAGGGCGGCCAGCCCGGGCCGTCCCTCTTCCCGCGCATCCTCGGCACGCTCATGGCCGCCTTCGGCGGCGCGCTGAGCCTCAGAGGGCTGCGGGCCCGGGACGTGAGCGACCGGGTAGCCTGGCGCCGCCTCCACGCCAACGCCGGCTTCGTCAACGCGCTCTTCGTCCTGGCCGGGGGGCTCGCCTACATCCTCTTCGTGGACCGGGTGGGTTTCCTCATCATGGGCGCCCTGGTGCTCTTCGTCGTCATGTGGCGCCTCCAGGTCGGCGTGCTCAAAGCCGCGCTGGTGGCGGTCCTCTTCAACACCGCCGTCCATTTCCTGTTCGCCAAGATCCTCCGGGTGCCGCTGCCCCTGGGCGTTCTCTGGTGGTAGGCGGATGATCGAGAACCTGGCCGCCGCGCTGGCGCTCCTCGCCAGCTGGAAGGTCCTGGCGACGATCGCGATCTGCAGCGTCTATGGCCTGTTCGTCGGGGCCATCCCGGGGCTCACGGCCACCATGGCGGCCGCCCTCCTCGTCCCCTTCACCTTCTTCATGGACCCGCTGCCGGCGCTGGTCGCGATCGTGACGATGTCGGCCATGGCGATCTTCGCCGGCGACATCCCGGCGGCGCTGGTGCGGATCCCCGGGACACCCTCCTCCGCCGCCTACACGAACGACTCCTACGAGCTGACCAAGCAGGGCAAGGGAGAGCTGGTCCTGGGCGTGGATCTGCTCACCTCGGCCATCGGCGGCCTCATGGGCGCGGTGTTTCTCATGCTGGCGGCGCCGCTGCTCGCCGAGGTGGCGCTGCGCTTCACCTCCTTCGAGTACTTCTGGCTGGCGGCCCTGGGGCTCTCCGCCACGGTCATGATCGCCAGCGCCTCGCCCCTCAAGGCCGGCCTGGCGCTCCTGGTGGGTCTCTTCTTTTCCACGGTGGGCGTGGACATCACGCTCGGCTACCCGCGTTTCACGCTCGGGACGACCGAGCTGCTGAACGGCGTGAACTTCATCCCGGCCATGATCGGGCTCTTCGGCGTGTCGGAGGTCCTGCGCAACATGGCGAGCGCCCAGCTCAGATTCCCGATCGCTCCCGTCCGGGCGGAAGGCATCTTCCGGGGCCTGGCCGAGACGCTCTGGCGCTACAAGACGAACATAGCGCGCGGGGGGCTCATCGGCACCTTCATCGGGATCCTGCCCGGCGCGGGGGCCGACATCGCCGCCTGGATCGCCTACGCCGTGTCGCGGCGGTTCTCGCGGGAGCCGGAAAAGTACGGCAAGGGCGCCATCGAGCCGATCGTGGATTCGGGCACCGCCAACAACTCGTGCCTCGCCGGGGACTGGGTGCCGGCCCTCGTCTTCGGCATCCCGGGCGATTCCATCACCGCCATCGTCATCGGCGTCCTCTACATGAAGGGCCTCCGCCCGGGGCCCATGATCTTCGAGCAGCAGCCCGAGCTCGTCTACGCCGTCTATCTCTCCTTCATCATCGCCAACATCCTGATGGTCCCGTTCGGCTACCTGGCCATCAAGGCGAGCGGGACCATCCTCAGGGTCCCGCGGAACATCCTGATGCCGGCCATCCTCATGTTCTGCGTCGTCGGCTCCTACGCCATTAACAACAGCCTCTTCGACGTGGGGCTCATGCTGGGGATGGGGATCCTGGGCTACTTCTTCGAGGCCAACGGCATCCCGGTAGCGCCCATCGTCCTGGGGATGGTGCTGGGGCCCATCCTGGAGCAGAACTTCATGGTGAGTATGATCAAGACCCAGTGGGATCTCACCCAGTTCTTCACCCGGCCGGCGGCCCTCATCCTGGGTCTCCTGACGATCCTGACCTGGCTGGTGCCCGTCTATCCGTGGCTCTTCCGGCGGGCCGGCCGCGCCCCCTCCCCCGCCTGACCCGAACCCCCCGAGCGGCCGCCCTCAGAGGGCGAGGAGCTCGTGGCGGAGGGATTCGTTGTCCCGGAGGTCGGCCGCGGCCCCCGCGAAGCGGATCGACCCCTTCTCGAGCACGTACACACGGTCGCCGAGCGCGAGCGAGAACTCGACATTCTGCTCGGCGAGCAGGATGGTGAGGCCGTCCCGCTTCAGGCGCCCGATCTGATCGCGCAGGTGATCCACCACGAGGGGCGCCAACCCCTCGGAGGGTTCGTCGAGGAGCAGCAGCTCCGGATTCCCCATCAGGGTCCGCGCGATCGTCAGCATCTGCTGCTCGCCCCCGGACAGGAACCCGCCCTGCCGCCCCGTGAGCTCCGCGAGCGTGGGAAATAGCTGAAACACCCGGTCGATGGACCAACCGCCGGCTCTCGCGCCGCGACTCGCCACGTCCAGATTCTCCCAGACCGTGAGGTCGGCGAAAATGCGGCGATCCTCGGGCACGAAGCCGATCCCCGCTTGCGCCACCCGGTAGGGCGGCCACCCCGTGATGTCCCTCCCCTTCCACAGGACGCGGCCAGCGCTCGGCGGGCTCAGCCCCATGATGCTCCGCAGCGTGGTGGTCTTGCCGACACCGTTCCGGCCGAGCAGGCACACGCATTCCCCCGCGACGACCTCGATCGAGACGCCGAACAGCACACGCGAGAGTCCGTAGGCCGTGTGGATGTCCCGAACTTCCAGGATCACCGGCGCTCCCCCAGATAGACCCGCCGCACGTCGGGGTCGTTCCGGACCTCCGCCGGCGCGCCTTCAGCGATCACCCGGCCCTGGTGGAGCACGGTGATCCGCTGCGCGATCGAAAACACCACTTCCATGTCGTGCTCGGTGAACAGCAGGGTGAGGCCCCGCTCCCGCGTGATGCGCTCGATGAGGCGGATGGACTCGTATTGTGTGAAATCTACGATGTTGCCGGGCGTG